>JASHVN010000147.1 GCA_030044555.1 Xanthobacteraceae bacterium
CGCACTTGCGCGCGCTCGGCGGCGGTGTCGCCAGCGCCTGGCAGCGCGGCGCTTCGATGGTTGGTACAACCGTTGTCGGCTGGGTGCTGCCGTACTACGGCATCAACGCGGTATTCGTCATGTTCGGATTGTTCGCGCTCATGGGCGCCGTGGTCGCCATCTTCTTCGCGGTTGAAACGCGCGCACAGGTTCTCGAATACGTCTCACCGGTCGTGTAAGACAGAGCCGGACGCGCAACCGCGGAGCAAAAATGAACGTCACGGAGAGAGCCGGCAGCGGCGCTCACGCCGAACTTCCCGGCGTGAAATTGTGGTTCACTGACACGGGCGGTGCCGGAGTGCCCATCGTTCTTCTGCACCCGAATACCGGCACCGTGGAAATCTGGAAACCGCAGACCGCCGGCTTTGCCGAAGCGGGATATCGCGTCATCGCCTTCGATCGCAGGGGTTGGGGCAAGAGCATCCCCGATCCTGCGTCGGGCTCGCAGCAGAGCAGCATCGCCGACGACCTCCATGCGCTGGTTGAATATCTGAAGCTCGACACATTCCATTTGCTCGGCGTTGCGGGCGGCGGTTTCATCGCCTTGGACTATGCGGCGTGGCATCCCGAGCGGCTGCGCAGCCTGATCGTCGGCGGCAGCACCGGCAGCATAGAGGACAAGGAGATCGCCGAAATCATCGCCCGCGTTGCTATTCCCGAGATCAGAAAGCAATCCGCCCATTATCGCGAGATCGGCCCGTCCTATCGCGCAGCCAATCCTGACGGCACCAGGCGCTGGATTGAGATCGACGAACATGCGCGGCAGCCGGGCGTCGCCTTTCAGCCGCTGCTGCGCACGCCGAACACGTTGGCGAAAATCGCGGCCATTCCCACTCCGACGCTCATCATCGCCGCCGATGCCGATCTGCTCGCTCCGCCGGCGCTGATGCGCGTCTGGGCCGCGCACCTGCAGCATCACGAATGGGCCGTCATCCACGGCGCCGGCCACGCCATGGCCTGGGAGCAGCCGGGCGCGTTCAACGACATGGTTTTGGATTTCATCAGACGACACTAGACTAGATTCAAGGATCAATATCGCGCAGCAACGCCTCGTGCGCATAGACGCGCGCTCATCCTGTGAAACCGTCCGCAACGCAGGCTTCTTATCCGAAAACCGGTATCCACCCTCGGATCAAGTCCGAGGGCAGGCTTTTTTTCGGGATCATGCTCCAATCGCCGGTCGCCGCGATTACGCCGCGTATTTAGGGTCGCGGTCGAGAAGCTCGATCGACACGCCCTCCGGGGCGCGGATGAAGCAGACGCGCACGCCCGGCCGCACCGTCGTGGGTTCACGGGTGAATTCGACGCCCTTGGCTTTCAGCTCGGCGGCGACCGCGTCGATGCCGCTGACCGAGAGCCCAAAATGGTCGAGGCCGCGGTAGGGAATGCTCGGTGCCACGTTGGTGCCGTCACCGTCCTTCACCGGTGCGATGAAGATATTGGCGCCGCCGAGTTTCAGATCGATGCGCGGCTGGCCCTGCTGCATCGACCGGACAATTTCGGCGCCCAACATTTTCTCGAACCACTGCGCCATCCCTTCCGGGTTGGTGGTGCGCAAATGAATGTGGTCCCAGGTGATTTTGGCCATGAACCTTCTCCCTGTGCTTTCGATTTCCTCGTCATTGCGAGCGAAGCGAAGCAATCCAATTTTGCGGTGGAACCCTGGATTGCTTCGTTGCTATCGCCCTCCGCAAGGACACTTAATGCGCGGTATTTCCGATAGTCCTTACACTTTGATCTTCTCGTCCTCCGCCACGCGCGCAACAGCGGGGCGCTTGAGCATGCGGTCCTTGAACGCGCTGTAGTTTTTCAGTTCCGCCATCGGCAACTCTCGGCGCACGCCCCAGGCGTAGAAGACGAAACCGTAAGGATCGAGCACTGAATACTGATCGGAAAGCCATTCGCGGTCCGCCAGCATGCCGTCGATCTGCTTCAAATAACCCTGGAAGGTCTTCAGTCCCGCGTCCTTGATGCCGGGAAAAGCGCTGGTGTCCGCCGTGTAGCGCTCGGGCCGGCCCACATGGGCATGCGCCGGATGCACGCTGGAAGCAAAAAAGCCGATCACCGACAGCGCCTTCGCTTCGGCAGGCGCCTCCTTGGGCCAGAGATCGAACCTTTTGCCGAGGTACGGCAGAATGGCGGTATTCTCGGTGAGCGGCTCGCCGTTATCGAGTCGCAAGGCCGGCACACGTCCCAGGGGATGGATTTTGAGATACGCCTCGGTGCGTTGCTCGCCGCCCGCGAGATCAACCTTCTTCGCCTCGTATTTCTCGCCGCTTTCCTCGAGCACGATATGTGCCGCCATCGAACAGGCGCCCGGCGCGTAATAGAGCGTCAACATTGGGTAAACTCCTCCCCTTGATCCGCGCGGCGCAATTTGGCGCCGCTAGCCCGGCGTCCCATCTCAGCATGGAAAACACACTGACGGAAAGGCCGGGGGCGTCATCGATAAGGAAAGCTTTACACGACATTTCCGTGACAGCTCCAGCGATATACCGAAGGTTCACCTCGCGTAGACATAAGCGGCGGCATCTTAGTCAAAATCGAACTGGGATCGGTTGTAGGCTCAATCGCCCCGTGAGTAGGCTGATTTTCGCCCCCGCAGGCGAGCCGAGCATGTAGATCGTGGGTACGCGGCAGATGCAACCGTCGCCGTTCAACAAGACTGGCGCCGCCGCAGCCGTCCATATCCTGAGGGCGGCGCAGGAGTTAAGGCGGCATCCCTTCTTCGGCTACACAATGGCCTTCGTGGCCATCGGGCTGGCCACGCTCCTGCAATGGGCGGCCCGGAGCCAGTACGCCGGCAGCCCGTTCCTGACCATCTATCCGGCAATCATCGTGGTGGCATTGATCGGCGGCCGCGGACCCGGATTTCTCGCCGCGGCGTTGTCCGGCGGATCGCAATGGGCCCTTTTCATTCCGACGCTGCACTGGCTGGCCGTAACATCCTATGCGTTCGATGCCACCGTGTGTGTCATGCTCATCGATTATATCAACAGGACGCTCGACCTGCTGCTCGAACACATCGAAAGGGAAGAGCAGGCCACGCAGCATCAATACCTTTTGGCGAAGGAATTGCACCATCGTATTCAGAATCTGTTCACAGTGCTTCAGGGCGTCGTCCGCTTCAGCCTGCCGGGCAACGATTTGGTCCACGCAGCGGCCATCAGAGAACGCCTGACGGACCGGCTACAATCGATGTCGGCCGTCAATCGGGCAATCACCGACTCGATGGGCGATGGGGTCCCTGTGCTCGATCTGATCGGCGGCGAAATTCACGGGTTTGAACAGCAATTCGAGATCACGGGCGGCTCCGGCTTGGTGTTGAGCGCGCAAATGATTCAGGACCTTTCGCTGATCGTGCATGAGCTCATCACCAATGCACTCAAATACGGCGCCTTATCGGTGCCGCATGGCCGCGTCGGTTTGCGGCTTGACTGGGCGGAGGGCGTACTGGCGTTTACATGGCAGGAACGCGGCGGGCCGGCGGTGGCCGAACCTAAAGGCTCCGGATTCGGCAGCCGGATACTTGGAACTTTCGCCAAGAGTTTTTGCCGCAAGGTCGACGCCAGCTTCAACCCGAGCGGACTTCACTATACGTTGCAAATCCAATCCGACCAGATCCGATACATCGAACCCGCCCCCCCGATGCCCCCCTCGAGGACCCGCGCAACAGCCGCCGCCGCGAACGCGCGCCGAAGGCATCGGTCTCGCTCTCTGTTCGGGAACGAAATCCGCGAAGCCAAGCTCGAAAGCTAGAGCACCCACGTGGGAGAGCGTGGCGAGCGCCTGCCGCCTGCGCTATTGTTGACTCCATCGCGCAAAAGCCTCCGAATGGGGCTAGTGTCCTTCGAGTCCGAAGTTCGCAAACGAACGTCCGCACAATCATGCGAACTCCGGAATCGGGACATTAGGGAAGGAACACATGATCAAGAAATTCCACGTCCTTTATGTCGGCCAAATCGAGCTCGACAATGTCGGTCTGAACGGCACGCCAGCCAACGACCGGCTTTATTCCGACGAGCGCCTGCGGGAAGCGTTCTTCACCGCGCGCGATGTGGCGCAGCTCATGGACGAGCTCGGCTTCGACGTGTTGTGGACCGCCGAGCATCATTTCCAGCGCGAAGGTTACGAGGTCTTTCCCAACCTGATCCAGCTCGGCCTGTGGCTAGCCACACAAACCAAACGCTTGAAGTTCGGTTGCGCGTTCAACGTGCTGCCGATGTGGCATCCGATCCGCCTGGCCGAGGATTACGCCATGGCGGACATCGTGACCGGCGGGCGCGTGATCATGGGCGTCGGCCGCGGCTATCACTCCCGCGAAGTAGAGTCGTTCGGCGCGCCGCTGCTCGACGCCGAAAAGAACCGCGAGTTCTTCGAGGAGCAGCTTCAGCTGTTGCTGACCTGCTTCAACAAACAATCGTTCCACCACAAAGGCAAATATTACGAATGCCCACCGCCGGTGGATTATCGCGGCTACACCCTCAAAGACATCACCATGGTGCCGCGGCCGAAGCATTTGCCGGTGGAAATCTGGATGCCGATCGCCAGCGGCAAGACCATCGAGATGATGGCGCGCTACGGGCTCAACGCGATGGTGACGCTCAACGGCGAGAAGATCCTTGACGACGTGGTGCGCGCCTATCATGCCGCGAACATCAAATACGGGCACAACAAGCAGCTCGGCGAGGACGTGATCTGGGGCGCCGGCGTTTATTTGGCCGACAGCCGCGAGGAGGCGATCCGGCGGCTGGAGCCTGCCCACGACGAGCGCTTCAAGTGGTTCGCGCCGTTCGGCTTCGTGCGTTACGCCGACGAGCAGGGCCGCACCTGGGGCTCGCCCGGCGCGCCGACGAGCGTCCCCAAGCTCACCGATGGCGTGAAGCAGAAGGCCTGGTTCTGCGGGCCTCCCAAAGAGGTGATCGAGGGCATCAAATCAATAGAGGCGAAATATCCCGGCCTGGAGCACTTTATGATTCATTGGGCCGAGGGGTTGGGGCCCAAGGAGTTCAAGGAACAGCTGCGCTGGTTCGCCAAGGATGTGATGCCGGCGCTCAAGCAAGCCTGAGCGC
>JASHVN010000148.1 GCA_030044555.1 Xanthobacteraceae bacterium
GAAGCGGTGGCGATGATCGTCGCCGAGACGGTCAACGCGGCGAAAGACGGCGCCGAAGCCGTTGCGATCGAGTACGAGGTGCTGCCGGCGGTGGTGGAGACGGTCCCGGCCGCCCGGCAGGATGCGCCGCGCGTGCACGAGACCGCGCGCTCCAATGTCTGCTTCGACGCTACCCTCGGCGACGCCGCGGCGACCGAAGCCGCCTTCGCACGCGCGGCGCACATCACGCGCTTCGAGACCTGGGTGCGCCGCGTCACCGGCGTGCCGATGGAGCCGCGCGCCGCGCTTGCCGCCTACGATCCCAATACCGGTCGCTACACCGTCTATGCCGGCAATGGCGGCGCGGTGCGGCTGAAGGAAGATCTCGCCACCATCCTCGGCGTTGCGGCCGCGAATGTGCGGGTGCTGATGGGCGATGTCGGCGGCAATTTTGGCACCCGCGGCATGGTCTATGCCGAATTCGCGCTGGTGGCATGGGCCGCCCGGAAAGTCGGGCGGCCGGTGAAATGGATCATCGAGCGCCACGAGTCGTTTTTGTCCGACTACCAGGCGCGCGACCTCGCGGTGGAGGCCGAGCTCGCGCTCGATGCCAAGGGCAATTTCCTGGCGATGCGCGGCTCCAATCTCGGCAATCTCGGCGGCCACACCACGAACTACTCTATGGTGCAAAAGGGCGTGCAGATGATGTCGAGCATCTACCGCATGCCGGCCGCGCACTTTCGCGCCCGCGCCACGCTGAGCAACACCTCGCCGACGCGGCCCTACCGCAGCGCCGGCCGCCCGGAAGTGATTTTCGTCATGGAGCGGCTCATCGATCTGGCGGCGCGCGAATGCGGCTACGATCGCGTGGCGCTGCGCCGGCGCAATCTGCTCAAAGCGAAAGAATTGCCGTACAAGAATCCGTTCGGCATGGAATATGACAGCGGCGACTATGAGGCCGCCATGGACATGGTGCTGAAACTCGGCGACTGGGCCGGTTTCAAGCGTCGCCGCGCCGAGGCGAAGAAGCGCGGCAAATGCCGCGGCATCGGCCTCGCCAACTACGTCGACATCTCTACCGGCGTGCCGCGCGAAAAGGCCGAGATCATCGTCAAGCCCGAGGGCAGCGTCGAGCTGGTGATCGGCGTGACCTCGCAGGGCCAGGGCCACGAAACGAGCTTTGCGCAGCTCGTCACCGAATGGCTCGGCGTGCCGCTCGAAAGCATCAAGGTGATTGCCGGCGACACCGACCGCGTCACGGTCGGCGGCGGCGCCCATTCCGGCCGCGGCATGCGGCTCGGCTCGATCGTTATCAAGAAATCGTCCGACGATATCATCGCGAAGGCCGCCAAAATCGCCGAGCACCTTCTGGAGACAAACGCGGCCGATATCGAATTTGCGGGCGGCCGCTTTACGGTGAAGGGCACCAATCATTCGGTCGGCCTCTTCGAGGTGGCGCGGGCGGCGGCCGAGCGGGACGATCTTCCCGCCGATCTGCGTGGCCCCTTGGCGGCCGAGAGCGACCAAACAGTCGCCGAGGCGAGCTTCCCCTATGGGTGTCAGGTCTGCGAGGTGGAAGTCGATCCGCAGACCGGCGCCGTCAAACTGGTCAATTATGCCGCAGTCGACGACGTCGGCCGCGCCGTCAATCCGCTGATCATTCACGGCCAGGTGCACGGCGGCATTGCCCAAGGCGCCGGCCAGGCGCTGATGGAACATGCGCATTACGACCCGGAGAGCGGCCAAATGCTCGCCGGCTCGTTCATGGACTACGCCATGCCGCGCGCCTCGGACCTCCTCCCCTACCTCACGGAACTTTCTGAAATCCCTTCGACCACCCACCCGCTCGGCATCCGCCCCGCCGGCGAAGGCGGCACCGTGCCGGCGCTCGCCGTCATCATCAACGCCATCGTCGATGCGCTTGCGGAGTTCGGTGTACGCCATGTCGAAATGCCGGCGACGCCGGAGCGGGTGTGGCGGGCGATCCAGGATGCGTCCGCAACATAAAGCGGCGTGCGCAACATAATTCGGCCGCGGCCGCGCATTGATTTTACCCCGCACGGCGCCGATGCTAAAGTCAGCGCCATTGACGCGGCAGACGGGAAAAATGACGGAATATCTGAAGCTTGACTCGTTGCGGGCGACACCGCTGGTGAGCGAGCCGTTCGCCCATCTGGTGGTGCCGGGCTTCGTCAGCGCGGCCGGGCTTGCCGCGATCAACGCCGACTATCCGAAGATTTCCGCGCCGGGCAGCTTTCCGACCGATCAGGTCACCTTCGGTCCCGCTTTTCAAACGCTGCTCGACGAACTTGAAGGCCCCGCCTTCCGCGAAGCGTTCGAGAAAAAATTCAACGTCGATCTCGGCGGACGGCCGACCATCACCACGGTGCGCGGACGCTGCGACGCCGCCGACGGCAAGATCCACACCGATTCGAAGACCAAGATCATCACCGTGCTGATCTACATGAACGAGAGCTGGGAAAACGCCGGCGGCCGGCTGCGGCTCCTTCGCTCCGCTCACGATCTCGACGACATCATCCTCGAAGTGCCGCCGGTCGCCGGCACCCTGCTCGCGTTCAAGCGCAGCAACAATTCCTGGCACGGCCACGAATCGTTTTCCGGCGAGCGCCGCGTCATCCAGTTCAATTGGCTCACCTCGGCCGGCAACCGGCAGATCGCGATGCTGCGCCACCACACCTCGGCGTCGTTCAAGCGGATGCTGCAGATGATCATGCCGGGCCGCGCCTAAGCCCCTCCGATGACGTTGTCCGCCGACGAGCTGCGCAACCGCGACTTTTCCAAAATCCTGCTGATCAAATTATCGGCGGTCGGCGACGTGGTGCACACCTTGCCGGTGCTCAACAAATTGCGCCGGCGCTATCCCAATGCGCAGATCGACTGGCTGGTGACGCCGGCGATCGGCGAACTGCTTCTGCACCATCCCGCGCTCAGCAACGTGATCGATTTTCCGCGCGACACCAGCGCGCCGCCTTGGGCTTGGGCGGCGCTCTCGAGCTACGCGCGTCTGGCGGCGAAGCTGCGCGGCGGCGGCTACGACCTTGCGATCGACCTGCATTGTCAGTCGCGCACCGCGTTCCTGGCGTTCGCCGCCGGCGCGCCGGTGCGGATCGGATTCGACAAGGAGCGGCCGGAAGTTTGGGCCAACTCCCGAAAGGTGACGGACGATTTTCGCAAGCATGCCTGGCAGGGCGCGCGCGAGGGCGCCTGGCTGTTCTACACCCATCGCGTTCCGCTGCGGACGATGGACGTTCATGTGATCGACCATTATCAGAGCATCGGCGCACTGCTTGGTTTCGACTCCGGCCCCACCGACTTTTCGTTGCGCATTCCGCAGGCCGCGCGCGATCGCATCGATTCCCTGCTGCGCCAGCACAACATCGCCGGCACGCGCCCGGTGATCATCGCGGCGCGCGGCAATTGGGAGACCAAAAGCTGGCCCGATGAAAAATCTGCCGAGGTCGCGCGACATTTCCTCAAGACCGGCCACACCGTCGTGCTGGTCGGCGCACCGCGCGAGCGCGCCGTGGGCGAAAACATCGCGCGTCTCGCGCCGGGAGTCGTCGACCTCACCGGCGAAACCACGCTGAGCGAACTGGCGGCGCTGATCAGCCGCGCCGCGCTCTGCATCGCCCATGATTCCGGTCCCATGCATCTGGCGGTCGCACTCGGCCGTCCGGCCGTCGCCCTCTTCGGCCCGAGCGATCCGGTGTGGGCCGGTCCTTACCATCGCGACGATGCGGTGGTGCGCGCCGACCTGCCCTGCTCTCCCTGCTACCTGCGCCGGCTCAAAAACTGCGGTCATGCGCACGCCTGCATGGAGGACTTGCCGGCGCAAGCTCTGATCGCGCGGGCGGAGAGCATTCTGGGCCATGCGCTGGCGCCGGCAGACTCAACGTGACACCGCACGCCGTCATTCAACCGAAGCAGGGTATTGGCGACGTGATCTGGCATCTGCCGTTCATCCGCGCCATCGCCGCGGTGTCGCCGGGCGAAAAAGTAACATTCCTGGCGCCGCCGTCGAGCGGCGCGCGCGAATTGCTGGCGGCGGAGCCGAGCGTTGCCGAGACGATTTATTTCGAGCACTTCGGTTCCGAATTGCAGCGCGGCATCAACCTGATCCGCCTGGTCGCACTGCTGCGGCGATGCCGTTTTCGCAAAATCTGGATCCTCGACCGCACCACGCGGCCGGCGATCGCCGCCTTTCTCGCCGGCATCCCCGAGCGCATCGGGGTCGGGCTCACCGCACAGCGCTGGCTCATCACCAATCCGGGCATCGCGCAGAGCCATTTTCACGACTTTCCCATCGACTGGCTGATCGCGCTGATGGCCGACATGCAGGTGCCGCTCGCCAGTACCGAACCGAGCCTGCGCGTGCCCAATGACACGCTTACGGCCATCGGCGGAAAATTCGCCAATCGCCCGCGGCCATGGATCGTGCTCGGCATCGGTGCGTCGCATCCGGACAAGGAATGGCCGGCGGCCCATTGGCAGGACCTGCTGACCGGCTTGCGCGGGCTCACCGGCGGAACGATCCTGTTGATCGGAGGCCCCGCGCATTTCGCCCGCGCGCAAAGCCTGATCGCCGGCGCGGCGGGCACCCGTATGATCAATGCCTGCGATCTGAAATTGATCGAGGCGGCCGCGCTCCTCCACCATGCCGATCTGTTCATCGGCAACGATTCCGGCCCGCTCAATCTCGCGGCCGCCACCGGGACCGACGCTTTCGGCTTTTTCGGCGCCACGCCGGTGCTGAAATATTCGAAATTCATCCGCCCGATCGTTCCGGATGGGGGCCCGGCGCCCGATGGCTTGCGGCGAATTTCTCCCGCACAGGTGCTGGAGCAGATCCGTCCTTATTTGTCGCTGCGCAAGGCGCA
>JASHVN010000149.1 GCA_030044555.1 Xanthobacteraceae bacterium
CGCGCGAAAACCGATAACCGGGATGGGCTCGGCGAAATTCAGCGTCATGGCGCCGCGCAGAAAAACATTAAACGGCCTCTATGGGCAAGTGGCCCATAAAATAGAGAAAAAATAGTCATGTTCGTTTGTCAGGCGCCGCGTGGCCAATTCGAGTTCTGTGCCGACACAGGTGCATGTGATAGTTCCGTGGCGCGTGATTAATAACAGTAGACGATGAGGACGAAAGAGGAATATGCGGGTCGACTGGAAACGAATCTGATCGAGTCCAGACAATGATCGCGCGCTCGGTAAACAATCGCTTCGGACTGGTCGTAATCGGCGCTTTTGCGCTTGTAGGGGCTGCAATTTACTTTGCGGCAGGTTACGACGAGTCGAAGACTGCCGATCAAGTATTGACGTCGGCCCAGGCCGCGCCGTCGGACGCGAGCACGCCAAATCCGCGTGATCCTAATAGTGTGGATCTTTCCGGCGAGCAGCTCGCATCCGTGAAAGTGCAAACGATTGAGGAACGAGAGTTTCCGGTCGAAAAACAAGCGGTCGGCAGCATCGACTTCAACGAGGATATGGAGGTGCAGGTCTTCACCCCGTATCAGGGTAAGATCATCGGCCTGTTTGCCGATGTCGGCGACGATGTGAAGAAGGGGCAGACCCTGTTCACGATCGACAGTCCCGATCTGCTGCAGGCTGAGTCAACCTTGATTGCGGCTGCCGGCGTTTTGGAGCTGACCACGCGGAATTTGACGCGCCTGCAGGAGCTTTACACGACGCGCGCGGTGTCGCAGGCGAGCGTCGAGCAGGCGGTGTCCGATCAGCAGACGGCAGAGGGTAACCTGCGTGCCGCCCGCGATGCAGTGCGCATTTTCGGCAAGAGCGACGCCGAGATTGACAAGATCGTTGAGCAGCGGATTGCCGACCCGACGTTGGTGGTGCCGAGTTCGATCAACGGCAGAATTACGGCGCGCAATGCCGCGCCGGGGCTCTTCGTACAGCCCGGCAATACGCCCGCGCCGTACACAGTCGCCGACATTAACACCATGTGGATGCTGGCGAACGTCGCTGAGGACGATAGCCCGGCATTCACCGTTGGCCAAGCGGAGCGAGTCCGGATTGACGCTTTCCCCGATCGCATTTTTGACGGGACGGTCACCACTATCGGAGCGTCCGTCGATCCGAACACGCGCCGCGTGCTGGTCCGTTCCGAGATCAAGGATCCGCAGCACCAATTGCGCGCGGGTATGTTTGCGAATTTCACTATCGACGTCGGTGCTCCGGTGCGCTCACCGGCTGTTCCGCTCAACGGCGTGGTCCGCGAGGGCGACGGCACCCAAACCGTCTGGGTCACCTCCGATCGCCGCCATTTCATCCGGCGCACCGTGAAGATCGGCCAGGTCCGCGATGGCTACCGGCAAATTCTTTACGGCGTAAAGGCCGGCGAGCTGGTCGCGACCGATGGTGCGCTCTTTCTCAGCAACATGCTGGCGATCGCGGGAAACCAATGATGGGGCGCCTTATCGCTCCCGGCGCTCGCTAGGCGAGGTGAATCGTGCTGAAAGGCCTTCTATCATTCGGCCTCACCAGGCGAGCAATCATCCTGCTCGGTCTTGTGGTGTTTGTCGCCGCTGGGCTCGTCGCCTTTGCGAGATTGAATATTGAAGCCTATCCCAACCCGGCCCCCGTGATTCTGGAAATCACCGCGCAAGCGCCCGGTCTTTCGGCCGAGGAGATGGAGCGATATTACACGGTTCCCATGGAGGTCGGGCTGTACGTCACGCCAGGCGTGGACAACATCCGCTCGACTTCGTTCTATGGCCTCTCGTTCGTTCGCGTTACTTTCAAATACGGAGTTGATTACTTCTTCGCCTACACGCAGGCCGCGCTGATGTTGCAGCAAAACGTCACCCTGCCGGGCGGACAAATTCCGCAAATTCAGCAATCAAGCCTCGTGGGCGAGGTCTATCGCTACCAGATCGTCGGGCCGCCGCACTTCGGACTGACCAATCTGCGCACCGTGCAGGATTGGATCGTCACGCGCCGCCTCTATACGGTGCCAGGCGTGGTGGCGGTAAATTCCTGGGGCGGCACAACCAAACAGTACAATGTCGATGTCGACCTGAACAAGCTCGACGCCTACAACGTCACGATTCCGCAGATCATCAGCGCGCTCGGCAATTCCAATATTAACGTTGGCGGTCGCGAAATAACCGTTGGGCAGCAGTCGGTAAACATCCGCGGTATCGGCCTGATGGATTCCGGCGGCAATTCCGATTTGACGCAAGGGTGGCACGTCAACGACATCGAGAACGTCGTCCTTGGCGAGAGTAACGGCGTTCCGGTTCAAATTAAAGACGTTGCAAAGGTTTCTGTAGGTTACGTCCCGCGGCTCGGCATTGCCGGATTCGACCATCAAAGCGACGTCGCTCTGGCGATCGTGGTCATGGGCCGGACCTTTCACACCAATGACGTCATTCCGCGCATCCAAGCAAAAATCAACGAACTCAACACGGATGGCAGCCTGCCGCCCGGGGTCAAACTCATTCCCTATTACGACCGCTCGTCGCTGGTGGAGGTGACGACCCACACCGTTCTGCACAACCTGTTCTTCGGTTGCGCGCTGGTGTTTTTGATCCAATGGATTTTCCTCGGCAATTTGCGCAGCGCCGTCATCGTTGGCGTGAACATTCCTTTTGCGCTGTTCTTCGCCGTTATCATCATGGTGTTGATGGGACAGGACGCCAACTTGCTGTCGGTGGGCGCTGTCGACTTCGGTATCATCGTCGACTCTGCCGTGATCCTGATCGAGAACATTTTCAGGAACTTTCAACATCCCGCCGAGCGGGTGAGTTTGTTGCAGCAACTCGCCGAGGGACGCTTTGGCTCCGACCCGACGCGGGTTGCCGGCGCCACCCACGCGCCGCACTGGACCGACCGGCTGCGGCTGATCTTGGCCAGCGCGCTGCAGGTCGATAAGGCGATTTTCTTCTCCGCGCTGATCACTGTCGCAGCATTCGTTCCGCTCTTCACCATGCAGGGTGTCGAGGGGCAGATCTTCAATCCCATGGCGCGCACATATGGTTTGGCGCTGTTCGGTGCATTGCTTTCGACTTTTACCGTTACGCCGGTGCTCGCCTCCTTCCTTATCCCGGATGACATTGCCGAGGTCGAGACCTTCGTCGTGCGCGCGTTGCGCTGGTCCTACGTTCCGATCCTGCGCTGGTCGCTCAATCATCGAAAAGTCATGGTGACGGTCGCGGTGGTGTTCCTTGCTGTCGTCGGCGTGCTGACGACGCGGCTCGGCAGCGAGTTTCTGCCGGCGCTCGAGGAGGGTAATTTATGGATTCGCGCCTCGATGCCGCCGACCATCGGCTTGGAGGCCGGCGAACCGATGGTGACCAAGATGCGGGAAATCTTGCTGCGTCACCCCGAGGTCGTCCACGTTGTCTCCCAACACGGCCGTCCCGATGACGGCAGCGACGCTTCGCCGTTCTCTAACGTGGAGCTGTTCGTGCCACTCAAGCCGTACGACGAGTGGCCGCACGGCTACACCAAGGACATGCTGATCAGCGACCTGCAGAAGGAGTTCAATGAGGCGCTGCCGGGCGTGGACTTCAACTTTTCCCAGTACATTCAGGACAATATTGAAGAGGCACTGTCCGGCGTTAAAGGCGAAAACGCCGTGAAGATCATCGGCCCCGACCTGAAGACGATCGAAGGGCTCGCCACGCAAGTCATGAAGCAAATGGAGCAGGTGAAGGGGATCACCGATCTCGGCATTTTCCACGTGCTTGGACAGCCCAATCTTAACGTCAAGGTGAACCGCGAAAAGGCAGCCCGCTACGGGCTCAA
>JASHVN010000150.1 GCA_030044555.1 Xanthobacteraceae bacterium
CAATCCGCGTTCTCGACATTGGCATAATGATGGTACTCCTCGGCCTCTTTCTGCGTCGGCCGGCAAATGACTTGCCCTTGCGTAAAGACTTCCATGTCGCGGCCGAACTCGCGCGCGTCTGCTTTGATGCGGTTGACCTGCTCCACGATCCGGTCAAACACCGGCACGTTCGCGTCCTTCGCCGTGCCGGCAACCGCCAGACGCAGCGCCTGGGTCGAGGTGAAGAACGCATCGCAGTTGCGCATGGCGAAGGCTTGGCCGGTCTTCGACGCGCCGGCATTCATGATCACCGGCCGCGTGCCACCGAATGGTCCCGGCAGGCAATGCACGCCTTCGAGCCTAAAGAATTTGCCTTCGAAGTCAAATTCGTCCGGTTCGGACCAGGCGCGCTTGATCACCTCGATCCATTCCTGTGCGAATCCATAGCGGTCTTCGTGGCCGCGCTGCTCGACGCCGAACATCTCGAACTCGCCTTCGTTCCAGCCGGCGACGATGTTGAGTCCGAAACGACCCTGGCCGATGTGATCGGCGGTGACCATTTCCTTGGCGGCGATCAGCGGGTGAAACAGCGGCGCGTGCACGGTGCCAAACACCGTAATCCGCGTGGTCGCGGCGAGAAGGCCGCAAGCCCAGGTGACCGTCTCGAAAGTCGTGCCATGAAAGTTGCTCTTGCCGCCATACCCCTTCCAGCGGCCGATCGGCAGAATGAAATCGATGCCGGCATCGTCGGCGATGCGCGCCATCTCCAGGCATTCGGGCCAAGTCGCGAGCCAACGCTCCGGCACCAGTGTCGCGGTGCGCGCCGACGAGCAATTGGCGCCAAACAAGCCGATCTTCAGCGCATTGCCGTTATGCATCTCGACGCGTTCGCGCTGTGATCCGTTTCGCATGGGCATGAGCACGTTCCAATTGATTGACCGGCCGCGACTTTGTGTGTCGGCTTACGCTAACCGGGTTTGCCATTTGAATCACCCGGTGCCATCGTTTGGCTGAAGCCAAGGATTGCGAGGTATGCATGGACGTCCGCGCCGCTGTCGCCTTCGCCCCCGGCAAACCGCTCGAAGTAACCACCGTCAAGCTCGATGGCCCGCGCGCCGGCGAGGTGCTGGTCGAGATCAAGGCCACCGGCATCTGTCACACTGACGAATTCACGCGGTCGGGCGCCGATCCGGAAGGATTGTTTCCCGCGATCCTCGGCCACGAGGGAGCCGGCATCGTTGTCGATGTCGGCGCCGGCGTCACCTCGGTGAAAAAGGGCGATCACGTGATTCCGCTCTACACCCCGGAATGCCGGCAATGTCCGTCCTGCCTGTCGCGCAAAACCAACCTCTGCACCGCGATCCGCGCCACCCAGGGCCAGGGCGTGATGCCCGACGGCACCTCCCGGTTCTCGATCGACGGTGAGAAAATCCACCACTACATGGGCTGCTCGACCTTCGCCAATTTCACCGTCCTGCCGGAGATCGCGGTGGCCAAAATCCGCGAGGACGCGCCTTTCGACAAGGTCTGCTACATCGGCTGCGGCGTCACCACCGGGATCGGCGCGGTGATCAACAGCGCCAAGGTCGAGCCCGGCGCCAAGGCCGTCGTCTTCGGCCTCGGCGGCATCGGACTCAACGTCATTCAGGGCCTGCGCCTGGTCGGCGCCGACATGATCATCGGCGTCGACGTCAATCCGGAAAAGAAAGCCTGGGGCGAACGCTTCGGCATGACCCATTTCGTCAATCCGAAGGAGATCGGCGGCGGCATGGCGGAGTTGGTCGCGCATCTCGTCAACATGACCAAAAGCGGTGCCGACCAGGTCGGCGGCGCCGACTACACGTTCGAATGCGTCGGCAACGTCCATCTGATGCGCGCGGCGCTGGAAAGCTGCCATCGCGGCTGGGGCCAGAGCATCATCATCGGCGTCGCCGGGTCGGGCCAGGAGATCACGACGCGGCCGTTTCAGCTGGTCACCGGCCGGGGCTGGCGCGGCACTGCCTTCGGCGGCGCCCGCGGCCGCTCCGACGTGCCGAAGATCGTGGATTGGTACATGGAAAAGAAAATCGAGATCGACCCGATGATCACCCACACCATGCCGCTTGCCGACATCAATGAGGCGTTCGACCTGATGCACGACGGCAAGAGCATTCGCAGCGTCGTCGTCTATTAGCCGCCGGACGGCGCAATCACGGCTGCAGCAAATCCATAACCAAAATCCGTAAGGGAGTGAAAACATGCCTCGCATAAAGATCATTGATCGCGCCGACATGAACGCCGAACAGGCGCGCGTCTACGACGCGGCCAAGCAGGGAAGCGGAATCGTCGGCGGCCCATATTACGCCTATATCCGGCTGCCGAAGCTATTCGAGGCGGCGCAACACTTGCGCGAGTCGCTCTCAGGTGGACCGTTGTCGGCGCGCGAGCAGCAGATCATCAACATGACCGTCGCGCGGCATTGGGGCGCGCGCTACCCGTGGTTCGCGCAGGCGCGCCGTTCGCTGTCGGTCGGCATTCCGCAGTCTATCATCGACGCCATCAATGCGCGGCAGACGCCAAATCTAAGCGATGCGCGCGAACAAACATGCTTCACCGTGGCGCACGAACTGCTCGCCAACAGGGGCTTGAGCGACGAGACCTATGCGGCCGCAGAAAAAACCATGGGGCTTGAAAGCCTGGTGGCTTTGGTGGCCTCGAACGGCAGCTTTTCGATGACCTGCATGACCGCCAACAGCTTCGGTATCGAGCCGCCGGCCGATAATCCGACGCCCCTCACACCGTAATAAAACTTCGTATCGCTGTTCGGTCTCAGCCATGAAGATCACGCGCGTCGAACCCATCCTCATCGCGGTGCCTTACGATCACGGCGGGCCGAAGCCGATGCGGCCGTTTGGCCCGTGGACGCACATGGAAACGCTGTTCGTGTGCATTGACACCGACGCCGGGCTTAGCGGCTGGGGCGAAGCCTTCGGTTTTGCCGCTTCGCCACTCACGCGCGAGGCGATTACGCGTGTCGTCGGACCACTCTGCGTCGGCCGCGAATTCAAGGACGTGCCGTCGTTCATGGCCGACCTGCAACGCAAGCTGCACGCCATGGGCCGCCACGGGCCGGTCAGCTTTGCGCTCGCCGGCGTCGATATTGCGCTGTGGGATATTGCCGGCAAGGCGCAGGGCGCGCCGATTCATCGTCTCCTTGGCGGCGCCACGCGCGCGCGCATTCCGACCTATGCGAGCCTGCTGCGCTACGGCAAAGGCGATCTCGTCGCCCGCTATACCGAAGAAGCGGCCGGCCGCGGTTATAAGTCGGTCAAGCTGCATGAGCATTTGATTGAAACCATCGCGCCGGGACGCGAAGCGGCCGGCCCCGGCATCGATATTATGGTCGACACCAATTGCGCGTGGCGGCCCGACGAGGCGATGGCGATGGCGCACAAGCGCAAGGCCTACGACCTTTGTTGGCTGGAAGAGCCGGTCGATCCGGTCGACGATTACGACACCATGGCGCGCATTCGCCGCGACACCGGCATGACCATCGCCGCCGGCGAGAATATCGGCCATGCCGGCGAGGCGCGCCACGCCATCGCGCTTGGCGCGCTCGACATCTTTCAGCCGAGCATCACCAAAATCGGCGGCATTCTCGCCATGCGCAGGGCGATCGCCGTCGC
The DNA here is from genome assembly GCA_030044555.1 of Xanthobacteraceae bacterium. GTDB lineage: Bacteria > Pseudomonadota > Alphaproteobacteria > Rhizobiales > Xanthobacteraceae > BOG-931. Next base: position 3,645 of record JASHVN010000150.1, read on the forward strand.
CAAGGAGAACGGCGTGCGCGTGATGCCGCACTCGCCCTATTTCGGGCCGGGCCTGATCGCGACGCTGCATGTCATCGCCGCCGACCTGCCCGAGTCAATGTGCGAACGCTTCTATTGCGAGCTCGAGGCGACGCCGCTCGGTGACGCGATCGTAGCGCGCGACGGCCACATGAATGTGCCGCAAGGACCCGGCCTGGGCATCGACATCGACGAGCAAGTCATCGCGCGCTATCGCGTCGCCTGAGCAAAGGGTTGGCACCGGCAAGCGGCAGCCGGTTTCGACGTCGACCTCGTCCAAGGAACCACGGAGCAAAGCCAGCCGTTTTGCATGGCGATGGCCGCACAGTTCCACCACAAGGCCAAGGCCCGGCTGCAGCAGACGGCCACCCGTTACCGCGATGCCAGGCGGTCGCTGCACACGCCGACGTCCTGGCAGAGCCGCTACGGGCTCGATTGGACGAATTTCTTCATTGCCGACGTGCAGACCGGCTTCGGCACCTACGTCGCCTTTTATCTCGCCGGCCTCGGCTGGTCGCACAGCAATATCGGCTTGGTCCTGACAGTCGGCGGCATTGCCGGGGTCGTCAGCCAAATTCCGGGAGGCGCGCTGGCCGACGCTGTCACCTGGAAGCGCGCCCTGGTGGCGACGGGCATCCTCATGACCGGCGCGGCGGCGCTGATCCTGGCGCTCCTTCCATCGTTCGCCATGGTGTTTGTCGCCGCCTTGTTACAGGGCGCCACGGGTGGGATCATCACGCCGGCGGTCGCCGGTATCAGCCTCGGCCTGGTTGGCCGACGCGCAATGTCGGTAAGAACCGGGCGGAATCTCCGCTATTCGGCCGGCGGCCACGCGCTGACCGCCGCGCTCATGGGAGTTGCCGGCTCGTATTTTACCAATAGCGCCATCTTTCTTGCCGCGGCGAGCCTCTGCATACCGGCGCTGATCGCGCTTTCCTTCATCCGTCCTGACGAGATCGACTACCGAAAGGCGCGTAACGCCGCGAGCGGCGAAGGCGCGCGCAATGCCCGCGTCGTCGACCTTGCCAGAAACCACAAGCTTGTCCTGTTTACCGCCGCGCTGGTTCTGTTTCAGCTCGCCGACGCTTCGATGCTGCCGCTGATCGGCGAAAACGTTGCGGCGACCATGAAATATCAGGCGCCGCTGTGGGTATCTGTCCTGATCATTGTGCCGCAGATCGTGGTGGCGGCGCTCTCACCGTGGGTCGGCTATCATTCCGAAAAACGCGGGCGGCGGCCGCTGCTGCTGATCGGCTTTGGGTTGGAGCCCATTCGCGCGGCCCTGCTTGCCTTCACTGCCGGCTTTCCGTTCCTGATCGTCGCGCAAGTCCTCAACGGCATCACCGGCGCCATCATTGGCGTGCTCACCATTTTGGTCATCGCCGACCTGACAACCGGCACCGGCCGCTTTAACTTGGCACAAGGCGCTGTCGGCGCGATGAGCGGGATCGCGGCTTCGCTCAGCACCTTGGCAACGGGATATCTGGTGCAAGCTTTCAACCAGGCGACCGGCTTTCTCGCCATCACAGCGGTCGCCGGCGCCGCCACGGCATTGATCGGGGTCTTTGTCTCAGAAACCAAGCCCGCGCATTATAATGAGTGACTTTGTCTTTGCCGCTGTGCCGATCGGCCGACAGGCGTGCCATGCGGCGAAAGGTGAAGGGGCGAGCAACGCGCTTCGGTGCTTCGCACTTTGCAACGACGTAACCCTACTCGGCTCTGATATTGGCCGCCTTGATGATCGGCCCCCACAGCGCGGCGTCGGCTTGGTTCTTGGCCGCGAGTTCGGTTGGCGTCGAACCGTACGCCTCAACGCCGAGCGGCTTGAACTTTTGTTTGACCTCCGGCTTGGCCAACAGCGTGATCATGTCAGTGTTTATCTCCTTGACGATGTCCGGCAATGTTTTCGCCGGGGCATAGACGCCATACCACGACGTAACGTCGTATCCGGGAAGCCCTGATTCAGCGACCGTCGGCAATTCCGGCTCATCGGCAAAACGTTGCGCGCTGGTCACTGCAAGTCCACGTACCTGCTTCAAGCGCACCGGCTGCAACAACGAGCCGGTGGTGTTGAACATCAGATCAAGGCGCCCAGCGATTAAGTCGCTCATGAGCCCCTCAGTCACCCCGCGATAAGGCACATGGGTCATCTCGATGCCGGCCATGTGCTTGAACAATTCGCCGGCGAGATGCGGCACTGTGCCAACGCCGGGCGACGCCCAGCTAAGCTTGCCCGGATTGGCTTTGGCGTAGGTGATAAACTGCCGCAAAGAATGGAACGGCGAAGAGTTCGGCACCACGATGATATCGGGAAAGGTGCCGACCAGAGACACCGGCGCGAAATCGGCGGTCGGATCGAAGGTCAAATGCGAGAACAATAGGGCCTGAACCTGAGGAGAACCTGGCGCCAGCAGCAGCGTGTAACCATCGGGCGCGGCATGGGCCACCGCATCGAGCGCGAGCCGGGCGCCGGCACCCGGACGGTTTTCGACGATGACCTGCTGCTTCCAGGTGTCCGACAGTCCCTGGGCCACGATCCGCGTCGCCAGGTCGGCTCCGCCGCCGGGCGGAAATCCCACCACAAGCTTCACAACACGCGACGGATAGGCATCGGCGCGCGCCGAGCGTGCCAAAAGGCCAAGTCCGGCAGCACCAAGTCCGACAGCGCCACCCAATTGCAAAAAATGACGACGTACAAATTCCACCATGTTGCTCGTGCTCGGACTCCGCGAGATCAATCGACCTTGATCCCGGCGAACTTCACGACTTTGGTCCACTTCGCGGTGTCCGCAGCGATAAACTTGGCGACTTCGGCCGGCGTGCTCGGGGGCATGACCTGCGCGCCGAGACCGCGCAGCCGGGCCTGCACCTGCGGGTCGGCCACCACGGCGTTCACCTGCTTGTTCAGCGTATCGATGATCGCTTCCGGCGTGCCTCTCGGTGCCGCGAAGCCGATCCAGCCGAACGCCTCATAGCCCGGCAAGAACTCGGTCATGGCCGGCACGTTCGGCAATACATCCATGCGCTCCAGCGTGGTCACCGCGAGCGGGCGCAGCTTGCCGGCCTGAATGTGCGGCAGCGAAGACGGTGTGACGTCGAACATTACCTGCACCTGGCCGGCCATCAGATCGACCAGGGCCGGCGTCGAGCCGCGATACGGTACGTGCACGAGATCAACGCCGGCCATGTATTTGAACAACTCGCCGGCGACATGTTGCGGCCCGCCGATCCCGGCCGACGCCATGTTGATCTTCCCCGGATGCGCCTTCGCATAGGCGATGAACTCCGGCACCGTCTTGGCGGGAAATGACGGATTGACTTCCATCACCAGTGGGACGCGGTCAACCAACGCGATGGGCGCGATGTCGCGCACGAAGTCGAATGTGAGCTTGGTGTAGAGCGCGGCGTTGATCGTATTCTGCGAGTTCATCACCAGGAGCGTGTAGCCATCTGGCGCCGCGCGCACCACCGCCTCAGTGGCGATGTTGCCGGTGGCGCCCGGCCGCACGTCGATCACGAACGGCTGGCCGAAATGTTCGGACAATGGCTGTGCAATAAGCCGCCCCGTGATGTCGGTCGAACTGCCGGCGGCCTGACCCACGAGCACATGTACCGGACGCGACGGATAGCCCTCCGCCCACACGAGCCGCGCGGAGAACGGCAGCGCGGCTGCGCCCGCGGCCAGATGTAAAAAGCGACGACGGGGAATCATCACGGCGTTTCGCTCCACTTAAGAATCGCGGGCGAGGATTTTGTGGCCGCCTTCCCTCGCCCTTGGCTGCGCGTTAGAGTTTCTCAGCGGCACCGCCTTGTTAGCAGAGATGCCGGAAAGCGCATACCCTTTGGGAGGATCACCATGAGCGAGCGCAAGGCGCGCGCCTCAGGTTTTGTAGCGGCGATAAGCCTGTTGCCGGCCCTGTTCGCCAGTTTCCTCCTCTCCGCTGCTGCAAGTGCCCAGCCGCCCGCCGTTTCCTTTCGCGGCAAGATAGTGAACCTGATCATCGGTTTCGGCGCAGGCGGCGGTTACGATGTTTTGGGCCGGGTCCTGGCCGACCATTTCGGTGACCATCTTCCCGGCCATCCAACGGTGGTGCCGCAAAACATGCCGGGCGGCGGCAGCTTCCGTGCCGCAAGCTACATGTACCACGAGGCGCCCAAGGACGGCACGACCATTGCGCTGATTTCGCGCGATGCGGCGCTCGGGCCGCTCACCGGTCAAGCGGGCGCGCTGTACGATCCGACCAAATTGTCCTGGCTCGGAACGCCCCTGACCGAGACCAATGTCTGCATCGCCAACCGCACGGCAGGGGTGAAGAATGTTCAGGACCTCAAGGAAAAAACGCTGGTCGTCGGCGACACCGGTCCGGGCACCGGGACCCACGCCTATCCGAAGGCGCTCAACGCCATCCTCGGTTTCAAGTTCAAGCTGGTCGGCGGCTACCCCTCCACGGCGCCGGTCTTTCTCGCCATGGAGCGAGGCGAGGTGGACGGAATTTGCGAGAGCCTCGACAGCGTCAAGGCGCGCCGGCCCGACTGGATTTCCTCTGGCACGATTTCGTTCCTGTTTCAGGGCGGCATCAGGCCCAATCCCGAACTCAAGGGCGTGCCGTTTGTGGTCGATCTCGCGCAAAAGCCAGAAGACAAGCAGGCGATCGAGTTTCTCTATATCGGCCAGGGTATCGGCCGGCCGTTCATCGCGCCGCCCGACATGCCGCCGGCAACTCTGAAAATACTGCGCGACGCTTTCGATGCTACCATGAAGGATCCCGCCTTCATCGACGAAATCAACAAGCGCAAATATACACTCGATCCGGAAAGCGGCAGCGAACTCGAGGCCTTGGTCAAGAAGGCGTACGCAACGCCGAAATCGATCGTTGATCGGATCGCTCAGTTGATACAGTAGTCCACGCACAACCGGGCGCGTGGCGGACGAAGGAGCCGTCGCCGGAAGGGAGAACACCATGGGCAAGCGACCAACACGGCGAACGTTTGTTTTATCTGCCGGGGCCGGCATGGCGGCCGGCGTCGTGATGGCAAGCGCAGCGCCGGCGGCGCTGACGCCGCTCAAGGTGGTGTCGTTTGCCGGACTTTCCAACGTGCCGATCTTCGCTGCGCAGAAGAATGGCCTGTTCACGAAATATGGCCTTGCCGTTGACCTGATGTTCACGCCGAACTCAAAGGCGCAGCGCGAAGGGCTGGCGAGCGGTGCGTTTCAGATCATTCACACCGCGGCCGACAACGCCGTCGCTATGGTCGAACTCGCCAAGGACGACGTGATCATCGTCGTCGGCGGCGATAATGGTTTCAATCGCATCTTCACGCAACCCGACATCGCGTCGCTTGCCGACCTGCGCGGCAAGACGCTCGTGGTCGATGCGCCCAACACGGCGTTCGCGTTATTGCTTTACAAGGCGCTCAAGGACGCCGGCCTCAGCAGCAGCGACTATAAGGTGCATCCGGTCGGCGGAACGCCGCAGCGGCTCAACGCCATGCTGACCGACAAGGCCAATGCCGCCGCCGGCATCCTCAATCCACCGCTGAGCTTCAAGGCCGCCGCGGACGGGCTCAAAGACATGGGTTCCGCCACCAAAGCAGTCGGTGCTTATCAATCGGGCAGCGTGGCCGTCATGCGCTCGTGGGCCAAGGCGAACAGCGATACGCTCGTGCGTTACATCAAGGCAATCGTCGAAGGCTATCGCTGGGTGCTCGATTCCGCCAACAAGGACGCCGCGATCACGCTGTTGGCGGATCGGCTGAAACTATCCGGCGACGCTGCCGCCAAATGTTATGCCGTCGTTACTGATCCCGTCGATGGCTTCGCCAAGGACGCGAAATTCAGCACGCAGGGATTTGAGAATGTTCTCAAACTGCGCGCCGAGATCGAAGGCGAGTGGGGCGGTCACCCGCCAGCGCCGGGCAGGTATATCGACTTGTCCTACTACAACACGGCGGTCGCCGGCCTATAGCTGCGCCGTCGCGTCGATCGCCATTGAACGGCGAAAGGCCCGCGGAACCGCCCTGCCCTTACGCTCACGGCCGCTTACGCGGCTCTTCCAAATGCTTGCCGCGCGCTCTGCATGATCGGCGCAGTGCTTGAACTGGCGATTTTCTGACTGAGCGCCGTCAGTTCGTTGGCCTGGGCTGTCAGGGTTTCAAACTGCTTGCGGCCCTGCGCGGTCCACGTTGCGACGACATCGCTCGGCCCGCTGGCCCGCACAATCTGGCGCATAAATTCGAACATGGCGTTGATATTGGCTTGCGCCATGTCAATAAGCTTGAGCTGCATCTCACGCAGGCCTTCGGTCGCAGCCGAATAGCTTTGTTCGGCGGCCTGGGCGGATTGTTTCGCCGCTTGTTCGCCGGTCTCCAGCGCCTCGCGCGCTGCCTCACCGCTCTCGCCAAACCCGTTGCCTCCACCATAGTCACTCATGGACCTCTCCTGTTGCTGCCACTGTTGCTGCCACCGGCCGGACGATGCGAATTGAACAATTGAACACAAGCGCCACGACGAACCTCGGCCGGGAGACGGGTCGCCGACATGGCTTTCCAATTCCATCAGTATTGTGTGAACGCAGTAAAACGCCTCTCGGCGGCAAAGAGTTCCGCACAAGCCCCTCCATGCAAAATTTATTCCGCCTCAGTGGGATGGACCTGGACCGGGACATGCTTCGCAGTCCCCCTCCCCACTTGGCCTCGGGATCGTTACCATTCAGCGGGACGGCCCACTTGATGATTTCGGCGCCGCGTGTTCGCTCGCCAACATAGCTTCCAGGTCCACCAGGCGCTCCACGGCCGGCGCCGTATCAGCTTTTGCGAAAGAGCAGACGCATGCCTGTGAACTGGATTGATCTTCTCGGCTACGCGGCATCCGCGAGTGTGCTTGTCACATTCTGCATGAGCACGATGTTGCCGCTGCGCATTGTCGCCATCGCCAGCAACGTACTCTTTGCAACGTATGGGGCTGTCGCTCACATCTATCCGGTTCTCGTGCTCCATCTCATCTTGTTGCCGGTGAATGCCACTCGCCTGGTGCAGATTTTACGCCTCATCAAGGGAGTGAGAGCCGCTCAGCGTTCCGGGCTTTCGGTCGAGAGTCTACTGCCGCTGATGTCGCATCGCTCGGTAAAAGCCGGGGAAGTCCTGATCAACAAGGGCGATAAAGCGGACAGAATGTTTTATCTGTTCAGCGGCGCCATGGAAATTACCGAACTCAATAAACGCATAGAGGCCGGCGCTATATTCGGTGAGATCGGCATTTTCGCGCCGGAACAAAAACGCACGGCGAGCATCGTTTGCGTCAGCGACAGCGAGATTTATGAAATGAGCGAAAGCAAGGTGAAACAATTGTATTATCAAAATCCAGCTTTCGGCTTCGCCGTCATTCAGCTGATCATCGGCCGGCTGCTGGAAGATATCAACCTGCTGCAACTCGCGCCCGGCAACATTGGAAGCAGCACGGTTCTGCTGTGAGCCAGTTGCGGCCATCGCGCACGATCGCAGACGGCGAGATCAAGCAACGTCGCGAATTCACGCCTTTTTTCGCCGCGGCGCGATCGCCTGCTGCAGCCGCGCCTCGCGCCAGAACAAAAAGAAGCCGGAGCCGACGACGACAGCCGAGCCTATCAACAATCCGGCCGAAGGCACGTCGCCCCAGAACAAGAAGCCGTAGCCGAGCGCCCACACCAGCATCAGATAATAGAACGGCATCACCGCGGTGGCGGGCGCTAGCCGCAGCGACTGCGTCCAGAAATATTGCCCAACGGCGTTGGCGAATCCGCTGCCGAACAGCATCAGCGCGTCGACGAGCGTCGGCCAACGCCAGCCGAACAGCAATAGAAAAGCGTGAAAGAACGCGATCGTGGTGAGCTGCCACATGATCAGCGTGTTTGCCGACTCGGTTCTGGTCATGCCGCGGACCGCCACCGTGACGCTGCCGTACATCACCGCGTTGCCCAGCGCGAACAGGGCGCCGAGCGTGAACGAATTGCGGCCCGGGTTGGTGACGATGAGCACGCCGGCAAAGCCGATCAGGAGGGCTGCCCAGCGGGACAGCGTGGCGCGCTCCTTCAGCCAAAGAATGGAGACGAGCGCGGCGAACAGCGGCGCCGAGAAATTGATTGAGACCGCGCCGGCCAGCGGCATGAGTGCGAAGGCCAGCGCGAACAGCGTCTGCGACGTTGCCTGCGACAGACCGCGAGCGATGTGGTCGCGCGGCCGCCGCGTTGCAAAAACCGCAAAGCCGGTCATCGGCAGCATGACGGCGCCGCCGACCACGAGCGAGGCGATCGAACGGGAGAACACCACTTCGCCGACCGGATAGATGCCGACCTGCCATTTGGTCAGCGCCGAGGCGGTCGAAAACATCATTGTCGCCAGCACCATACAGCCGATGCCGCGCGGCACATGATCCCTGTGCGCCGTGGCGGCGGAAACCCTCGGTGCGGCGCCACCGGCGTCGTTCGACGTCCCGGATTGAGACGCTCTCTCCCCGGCCGGCAGATTGGCGGGGCGCTCATCCATGCTGCGAGCCGGTTCTCAGGCGTTCCTCAATGCGGTTGCGGCCACCGAAGCATTCGCGACTGCCCCGATCAAGCCGCAAATGCCGCAAATCGAGGAACATTTGCCCCGCGGCTGGGTTCAAAAGTCGAGGCAGCCGTTTACGGCTCTTCACGCACCTCTTCACGCATAGGAGTGCCCCGAACATGTGCGACTATAGTCTGCATCTTGTCGCTTCGCGGCCGGCCAAGGTCGGCGATAAGTTAGTGTCAACCGATTTTGCCCGCTCCATCACGCGCGGATTCTCTGCGCTCGGTGAGCCGGACGTCGCGGTTTGCCTGTTGCCCGGGACTGAGATCGCCTTCGAACAGGAGGTCCTGTACGACCGCGCCTTCAGCCTGTTCGGCAAGGCCCGCGTCGAGCACAAAGTGGCCCGCTTCCGCCAAGTCAACATGGACGACCCGCATGTCCATCACGACGCGCTCGAATTCCCCGGCGGCCAGATCGTGATGGTCACGCGGCTCCTGCCCGGCCAGCAAGCCACCGTGCTGCAACTGCCGGCTTCCGCGCACGACCACGACCACGGCAAAGACGCCGAACAAGCCACCCCTGCGCGCGTGCGTGCGTTCGAGCCGATCACGCGCTAGCTGAGGGCCGCTGCGGGCGCGAGCGCAACCGCTCGCGCGTGAGGCGGTGATAGAAGCTCGCTGGCAGTGAAGCATCGTGCTTCGCCGCGTGGTGGCTGTTTGGTACCCGAGTTGGGCCGCTGATAGGTCTTTTTCTCAACGTCTTTCGCCACTTTTGGCCGCAAGTTGTTTTGGCCGCAGGTGAGGTCAGAGAGTGCGCCTGCCGTGAGCGATAATGATCGCCGCGTGGCCATCATCCCAGGCGCGCGAGACACGGCTCATCCCGGCTTCCTGCATCATGCCGATATGGGTCTCGATGCCGCCGTGCGGCGCAAAAAGATCGTAGTCGAGAAACGGCGCGCCAGGCTTGAGCAGCCGCGCGATGCTGCGATAGACCGCGCCAATCTTATCGAGCGCACGCAGATTGTGAATGGCGATCGCCGAGACGATGAGGTCGAATGGGCCGCCGACCCGCTCGGACCAGGTTGGATCGGTGAGATCGGCGGCCACAAAGGATAACTGCCCGGCGGATTTGGCGAGATGCTCGTGCGCCCGCGCCAGCATCACGTCCGAGTAATCCTGCAAGGTCACGCGCGCATTGGGATGAGCGTGCAGGACCTCCTCGGTGATGAAACCGTAGCCCGCACCGACATCGAGTACCGCCAGGGACGCGTCGCGCGGCAGTTTGGCCATGGCGACCATCTGCCTGATGCGCGGCCGGCGTTCGTCCTCGCGGTCTTCGTCGCGCTTGATCCACTCATCGACGTAAGTTTGCGAATGCCAATCGTGCGGCGCGTGGACGTGGCCGTGCCCATGATCGTGTTTATGATCGTGATCGTGATCGTGATCGTGATCGTGATGTGAATGTCCATGCGTATGATCGTGCTCGTCGGGGGTGTCGGTCATGAGCGAATCCTCCGTTTTTCATAAGCCGAATGCTGACTCGGGCGAATTGCGCTCCGCCCCGCGGTAAAAAACGCATAAACACCGTTCCAAAACTTGCCACTATCGCACTGCAGCGTCGTACGTCGTGAAAATTTGATGCACGTGCGTCTGCGCAGCTGTTTCGGGGGCAGGCGATAAAGTCTATCGTAGATGACGATCACTTGACGATCCCCTGACGATCCCTTGGCGAGGCTCCCCATGCAGTTCACCCTTAAGGTCAATGGCCGTGCGCATACGGTCGATGTCGATGCCGACACGCCCCTGCTTTGGGTCCTGCGCGATGAGATCGATCTGAAAGGCGCAAAATTCGGCTGCGGCGCCGGATTATGCGGCGCCTGCACGGTGCATCTCAATGGTGCGCCGGTGCGCTCATGCTCGCTGCCGGTCTCCTCGGTCGGCAACGCCGCGGTGACGACCATTGAAGGAATCGGCGACACGCCCGTTGGCGCACGCCTGCAGAAGGCGTGGCTCGATGTTGACGTCGTGCAGTGCGGCTATTGCCAAGCCGGCCAGATCATGTCGGCCGCGGCGCTGCTGACGCAAACCCCAGCGCCGAGCGACGACGACATCGTCTCGGCCATGAATGGCAATATCTGCCGCTGCGGCACTTACTTGCGCATTCATGAGGCGATTAAGCGAGCCGCCATAAAGCCCAATTTGGGTTCGGCAACCACAAAGCAGAGGACGTAACCGCCATGTTGCATGAACGCCTCTCGCCCGGTTCAGTCAATCGCCCCTCGTCCGGCGACAAACGCGACACATTGGCAGCCGGCCGAGCCTCACGCCGCGCTTTTCTCAAGGCATCGGCGGCCGCCGGCGGCGGAATGCTGCTGACGCTCCGCTTTCCCGCACGCGTCAAAGCGGCGGTGAAGGGCGATGCGCAGGGCGCTTCGACGATGCTCACAGCGTTCGTGGACATCGCGCCCGACAACACCGTGACCATCATCGCGAAAAATCCAGAGATCGGTCAGGGCGTCAAAACCATGCTGCCGATGCTGATCGCTGAAGAGCTTGACGTCGATTGGGCCCAGGTTCGTATCAAACAGGCCGATCTCGATCCGGAGCTTTATGGCGTCCAGCACGCAGGTGGCAGCACCGCCACCCCGCAAAACTGGGACCCGCTGCGCCGCGTCGGCGCCGCCGCGCGGCAGATGCTGGTTGAGACCGCGGCAAAGCGCTGGAACGTGGTTGCCACCGAATGTGAAACCGCATCCGGCCAAGTTTTGCATAAGGCGAGCGGCCGCACCCTGCCCTATGGGGCGCTGGCGGCAGAGGCTGCAGTCTTGCCCGTTCCGGCGCTTAAGAGCGTCAAGCTAAAGAATCCGAAGGACTACAAGATCATCGGCTATTCGATTGCGGGCGTCGATAGTCCGCTCGTGGTCAAGGGCGAGCCGCTGTTCGGCATCGATACTGTGGTGCCGGGAATGCTCTACGCGGTGTTTCAGAAATGCCCGGTGTTCGGCGGCAGGGTGGTCAGCGCCAATGTCGACGAGATTGGCAAAATGCCCGGCGTGCGCCACGCTTTCGTGGTCGAGGGCACGACCAATCTCAATGGGCTGATGCCTGGTGTCGCCATCGTCGCCGACAGCTGGTGGCACGCCGAAAAGGCGCGCCGCAAGCTCGAGGTAAAGTGGGACAATGGCCCGACCGGCCAGCAAAGCAGCGCCGGTTTCGCGCAGCAGGCCGCGGCATTTTCAGCGAAAGCGCCGGAGCGGAGCCTGCGCAGCGACGGCGATGTTGCCACTGCTCTCGGCGGCGCGGTGAAAGTCGTCGAGGCGAGCTATTCGTATCCGTTCATCGCTCACGCCCC
>JASHVN010000151.1 GCA_030044555.1 Xanthobacteraceae bacterium
CCAACTTCGCAGGCCGCGGCGAACAGTTCCGCGGTCTTGGCGCGAATTACGGCGAGGTACTCGTCCTCCGTCGTCGCCGTATTTTTCGCGGCGGCGAGCTGCATGACTTCGCCCTCGGCGATCACCGCGGCAGCCGAGGAGAGGATTTCGAGCGCTTTGAGGCTGCCGACCTCGACCATCATCTTGAACGCCTGGCCGAGCAGAAAATCGCCCACCAGCACGCTCGCCTCGTTGCCCCACAGCATGCGCGCCGCAAGGCGGCCGCGGCGCAGTTCGCTTTCGTCGACCACGTCGTCGTGCAGGAGCGTCGCCGTGTGCATGAATTCGACGGCCGCGGCGAGCTTGATATGGCCGTCGCCCCCGTAGCCGGTGAGCCGCGCGAGCGCGAGGGTCAGCATCGGCCGCAGCCGCTTGCCGCCGGAATTGATCAGGTGTTTGGCCACCTCCGGGATCATGGCCACTTCGGAACCGGTGCGGGCCAGAATGGCGGCATTGACGCGGTCCATGTCGGCCGAGACCAGATCGACCAGAACGTCAATCGACGGTTCACCCCGGCCTTCGAACGGAAGTATGACGGCCACTAAGAGTTTCTCCACAGAAGTGGGAACATAGAAACCCGCGGGTAACGCCGCAAGTATACTATCGCTACGGCAGCCGATTCAGTGCCGTTCGCCGCAAATGGCGATCTGCGGTCCAGCTATGGGCGGCGGAGAGAAGCAATGTCAAGCAACCAGAGCCTCGCCGAGGCCAGCCCTGCAAGCCGATACCCGGTGGCGGTGCTGGTCCCGTGCTATAACGAAGAGCGGGCGATCGCCAAGGTGGTTGCAGATTTCCGCGCGGCGCTGCCCGCGGCAACGATCTACGTCTACGACAATAATTCGACTGACGGCACCGCCGCAGCCGCCGCGGGGGCCGGCGCGGTCGTGCGCCGCGAAACGCATCAGGGCAAAGGCTATGTGGTGCGGCGGATGTTCAATGACGTCGAGGCCGACGTCTACGTGCTGGTCGATGGCGATGCCACCTACGACGCGTCGAGCGCGCCCAAGATGATCGCCAAGCTCTTGGCCGATCGCCTCGACATGGTCGTGGCGACCCGCATCGAGCGCGAGCAGAAGGCCTATCGGCCGGGCCATCGCACCGGCAACTTTTTGTTGAGCGGTCTTGTCACCCACATATTCGGCCGCGCTTTCACCGACATTCTATCCGGCTACCGCGTCTTTTCACGGCGCTTCGTGAAATCGTTTCCAATTCTGTCCGGCGGCTTTGAAATCGAGACCGAATTGACCGTGCACGCGCTCGAGCTCGAGTTGCCGGTGGATGAGGTTGCGACGCCGTATTATTCGCGGCCCAGTGGATCGGCCTCGAAGCTGGCAACCTGGCGCGACGGGTTTCGCATTCTCTGGACGGTGCTGAGGCTTTACCGTGCCGAACGCCCACTCTCCCTGTTTGGGGCCTTCGGCGTCGCGCTTGCGATCATGTCCATCGGCCTCGCCGTGCCGATATTCATCACTTACGTACAGGAAGGTCTGGTGCCGCGCCTGCCGACGGCCGTGCTCTCGACCGGATTGATGCTGCTCGGTTTCCTGTCGCTTGCCTGCGGCTTGATTCTCGACACCGTGACGCGCGGCCGCCGCGAAGCGAAACTGATCGCTTATCTGGCGCTGCGCGCGCCGGGCGAGGAACGGCGAGGATGAGCGCGCCGGTTTGAGTAGGGCGCCCGTTGAACCACCGCCGCATCTTGCTGACTTAAGCCATGCACTCAACCGTGTGCCGGCAATACCGCCGCGCGCTCTATCCTGGTCAACAGCTCGCCGTCGAGCGGTCTGCCCGATGCTTTGAGAGTTGACAACAAATGCGGCAGGCGGGTCGTGCCAAATACCGCACAACTGATACTTGGATTGGCCAGCACCCACGCCAGCGCGATCTCGCCGGCGGCCCGATCTTTCTCTTCGTTGAGGAAATAAAAGTGTCGGCTGCGCGCAAGATCGGCACGATGGTTTTTCCAAGCGCGGGCGCCATACCAAAGATCGCGCATGCCGCAATCGCCGAATAATGAACTGCTATGGAGGCCGCCGGCGAGCGCGTGGCCTGCCAAAATCCCCAAATCTCGCGTCGTCAGTTCGTTGATGATCGCCCGATGCTGCAGGCGCAGGATATTGTAATCGATCATCACCGCGCCGAAATTGGCCAATGTCATCACATGCGCGATGATATTCATCTCGAAGCTGTTGACGCTCAAATGCCGGATTTTGCCTTCCTCTCTCAGGCGCTCGAGCGCGCCCAGCAAGCTGCCGGTCAAATCCGACACCTGGGGGCCGTGGAGCTGAAGGAGGGGGATGGCGTCAAGTTGCAGCCGTCGAAGGCTTTCCTCGATGCTGGCGCGCACGGAGGCGGGCGACCAGTCCTTGTAGGCTCTGCCCCAGCGGCCGAGCCGCGTTCCCACCTTGGTGGCTATAACGAGATCGTTCTTGTTGGCGAGGCTGGCAAGCGCGCGTCCGAGCCGGGTTCGGCGTTGCCCCCGGAATAACTCGGTCCCGTATCGAAGAAGGTGACGCCGTGCACTACCGCCGCATGGACAAGCCGGATGGCGTCGGCCTTGTTGAAAATGCGCTTGCCCCAGAAGCTGGCGCAGCCCAGCCCGATCTCCGACACGCGCAGGCCGGTGCGTCCGAGACGTCGATAAAGCATGACAGCAGCGACCTCTGAATGGACGGAGAGTGGCTGAATCGATGGCCGCGTTTTCGCACGAACTCACGCTCTTTTGACTATGGCTGCGCGTCCCGGGTCCGGTTAACGCAAAGACTGCGTTTGACGCAAGCCGTGGCGATCCGGCTTGCGGATTACCCGTTGCGTCGTCAAAGTGCGATAAGACTAAATCCTGATGATCCGGCGCTGTGCGCCCGGTCGAGAACTGCTGCGGAGCTGGGGCTGTGCGTGAACTTGTTCGCACCAACGATGCGGTGGTGCTCTCGGCCATAGAGGCGCTGCTGAAGAGCGCGAACATTGCGCATCTCGTCGCCGATCGGAACATGAGCGTGCTGGAGGGTTCGATCGGAATTTTTCCGCGGCGCATCCTGGTCGATGAGGACGAATTGGAGAAGGCGCGGCGGCTGCTCGCCGAGGCGGGCTTCGGCAGCGAGCTTCGCGGCGATGGCCGCGACTAGCGAGGACGCCGTGCTCGGCGGGCGCCTGGTTTTGCGCCAGCCCTTGTCCGGACATCGCGTCGGCCATGACGCGATCCTGCTCGCGGCGGCGACCTCCGCGCAGGCGGGCGATCATGCCGTAGATCTCGGCGCCGGCGTCGGCGCGGCCGGGCTGGCGCTCGCGTGGCGCGTCGAGCGCTTGACCGTCACACTCCTTGAAGTCGATCCAACACTGACGGCGCTCGCTCGTGACAATATCGCGCGCAACGGTCTTGCCGATCGTGTGCGCGCGGTTTGTCTCGACGTCGGCGCAGCTGCTGCCGATTTCTCCGCCGCCGGGCTTGCGGCCGCGGAGGCGGATTGCGTGCTGATGAATCCGCCGTTCAACGCCGCGCAAAATCCCTCACCAGACGCAAACCGCCGCATGGCGCACGCGGCATCGCCTGACGCCTTGGGGCAATGGGTCAGCACCGCGGCTCGGCTGTTGCGGCCGTCGGGCATGCTGACGCTGATCTGGCGCGCTGACGGTGCAGCCGACGTGCTTGCGGCATTGACGTCCGGATTTGGCGCCGTGTCGCTCATGCCGATCTACGGCACTCCGGCGTCACCGGCGATCCGCATTCTGGTCAGCGCAGTCAAGGCGAGCCGGGCTCCGCTCACGCTGCGCCCGGGCTTGCTGCTTGCCGACGCGCGCGGCAAACCCACCGCCGAAGCAGAAGCTGTGTTGCGCGAGGGCGCTTCGCTGCCCCTGACTGGGACTTAAGCTGACTGGGACTTAAGCTGGCAGGAACTTAAAATCGCTACGACCTAGAATTGAGCGGCGGTCGCTCAGTTCTTGGGCATCAAAAAGTTTTTGGGCATCAAAACGGCAGCGAATCACGCCACGCCCGGCTGCGCTGCTTTGCTTCGCGACGCACCGGAATGTAGGAAAACCAGACAAATACACTCATCAGCGTCAAGAGCATGAATAGTTTCATGGCTGATTCACCTGTTGATGCCCGTTGTTGTACAAAGGCATTGAGGCAAAAAACGTTCCAGAACATTACCAAACGGTTACTTGAACCATTTTGGGCAGACCCTATGTCCAACGAATGAGCGAGTCCGGGACTGCCGCGCGTGTTCGCGATGTTTGCATGCGGGCCATCGCTCCGCTGCGGGTGCTTGTTCCGCGGCGATTTCGCTCCGACCAACCGCTCATTCCGGTTGTGCGGCTCACCGGCGTAATCGGTTTTTCGACGCCGTTGCGTCCCGGTCTTACGCTCGCCGGCGTTGCCCGCACGCTCGACCGCGCTTTCGCCTTCCGTAACGCAAAGGCGGTGGCGATTGCGATCAATTCTCCGGGAGGATCCCCTGTCCAGTCGCACTTGATCTTCCGGCGCATCCGCGAGCTTGCGGCGGAGAAAAATCGCCGCGTGATCGCCTTCGTGGAGGATGCCGCCGCCTCGGGCGGTTACATGATCGCCTGTGCGGCCGACGAGATCGTGGCCGATCCGCATTCGGTCGTCGGCTCGGTTGGCGTGGTCGGCGGGTCGTTCGGCCTCGACAAGGCGATCGCCAAGCTCGGCATCGAGCGCCGGCTCTATACGTCAGGCGAGCACAAAGCCATGCTCGATCCGTTTCTCCCGGAAAACCCCGACGACGTGGCGCGGGTGAAAAAACTGCAGCGGGAGATTCACGACGGGTTCATCGCGCTCGTCAAATCTCGGCGCGGGAGCAAGCTCAATGGCGCGGAAGAGGAATTGTTTTCCGGCGAATACTGGACCGGACTGCGCAGCCTGGAACTCGGACTCGTCGACGCGCTTGGCGATCTGCGCGGCGTGTTGCGGCAACGATACGGAGATAAGGTCGTTACCCCGTTGATCAGCGCGGAACGCGGCTGGCTCGGCCGGCGGCTCCCCGGTATCGGCAGTCTTGACGCAATGAGCGGAAGTCACGGCGAATTGCTGCACGCCGGTCTTACCGGGGACTTGATTTCAGCGCTTGAAGCGCGTGCTCTATGGGCACGCTACGGGCTCTAAGCCTGACTTGGAAACCCGATTTGGCGAGTGGAGATATCGCGATGCCGCCGGTTTTCGCGCTGGCTTTGGGGCTGATGGGAGCGGCCGCCTTGGTGCGCTGGTGCGTGAAGGAAGCGCATCGCGTCAACGCCGAACTGGACAATATCCGCAGCACCGCCGCGATGGAGCCGGTCGACCGCGCCACCTTGCCGAAACTCAAGCGCGACCCGGAAACCGGCGAATACCGGCCCGACTGATCGCTTCCTGCCAAGCCGTTTCGCGCTAGCGATGAGAGCGCATTCCGCGGAAGTGGAATGAGATAGGGAGCGGGAAAGCGCCGTCGATCGCAACGGCAGACCGCGCCGTCCGGGAAAAGCGCCGGACGCGGCTACTCGATCTTGCTGATCCCGTTCGCCGTTATCACGCGGCCCCACTTGTCGTATTCGGCCTTCATGAAAGTACCGAGCGCTTGTGGCGTGCCGCCGACCGGCGTGGCGCCGGTCTTGACCAACTTGTCATGCACCGCGGGGTCGGCGAGCGCGTCGTCGACCGCTTTGTTGAGCTTGGCGATAACGGCAGGCGGCGTCCTCGCCGGCGCCAACAGCGCGTACCAGTTCGCCGCGTTGGTATTAGGATAGCCCTGTTCGGCGAGCGTCGGCACGTTGGGCAGGACAGCATCGCGTTTGTCTCCCGCGATCCCGATCGGCACCAGATTGCCGGCCTGGATCTGCGAGATCACCACTGGAATGTCGAGTGCAACGACCTGCACCTGGCCGCCGAGCAGATCGGTCAGCGCCGGCGCCGCCCCACGATAGGGAACGTGCAGAAATTTCACACCTGCCGCGGCATCGAGCAGCAATTGGGCGAGATGCGGCGGCGAACCGACGCCGGTCGAGGCGAATGTGACGGCACCGGGCTTCTGCTTGGCGAGTGCGACCAAATCCTTGACGGTTTTGACGCCGAGCTTTGGCGAAACGACAAGCACTTCGTTCACTGTCGTGACCAGCGCCACCGGCGCGAAATCGCGGAAGGTATCGAACGGCATTTTCGTCATGAGATGCGGCGATACCGTCACCGCGCCCGAGGTTGTGAGAAACAGCGAATAGCCGTCGGGGTCGGACTTGGCGACGTCGCCGCCGCCGAGCGTGCCGTTGGCGCCCGGCTTATTGTCGATATAGACGCGCTGGCCGAGCAACTTTGTCATTTTGTCGGCAACCAGCCGGCCGACGAAGTCGGTCGGGCCGCCGGGGGGAAACGCCACGACGATGCGGATTGGCCGAGTCGGAAAGTCCTGCGCTTTGGCGAATGTGGGCGCGAGCGCCGCGAGCAGCACGGCAACACCTGCCACTATCCTTCGGACGTTATGCACATTTTCCTCCCATATCAGGTATCGATTATCGCTATTTGGCCTCAGGTATCGGGTATCGGGAACAAGCGATCAAGCCCCGATCCCCCCACAGCGTGAATCCCGCCGTCTTGACCTTCCGCAGACGTTCCACCAACAACGTGCCCATGAGCGAAATCTCCAGCGA
>JASHVN010000152.1 GCA_030044555.1 Xanthobacteraceae bacterium
TACGTCGATCTCGGCTCCGCCACCAATTCCTGCCAGATCGACGACCGCATGCCCGGTTCGCCCGGGCACAATCCGTGTACCGAGCTCGAAACGCGCGCCGGCACCTGGCGCTACGATGCCAACAAAACCGGTCAGCATTTCTCGCCGGCGGAGCGTTACATCACCGGACTGCGCAACGGCGAAGGTTTCGGCATCGATTCCGCCGGGCGCTTGTTCGCGACCCAGCACGGCCGCGATCAGCTCGCGCAGAACTTTTCCAAGCTCTACACGCCGGCGCAGAGCGCCGAGCAGCCGGCCGAGGAGCTGGTGCAGGAGCGTCAGGGCGCCGATTACGGCTGGCCCGAATGCTATTTCGACCGCTTCCAGCACAAGCTGGTGCTGGCACCCGAATATGGCGGTGACGGCGGCAAGAAGGTCGGCATCTGCGCCGAGAAGACAGCTCCCATCGCGGCGTTTCCCGGCCATTGGGCGCCGAACGATCTTTTGATCTATACGGGCAAGTCGTTTCCCGTCGCCTATCGTGACGGCGCCTTCATCGCCTTCCATGGTTCCTGGAATCGGGCGCCTGAACCACAGGGCGGCTACAATGTCGTGTTCCAACCGCTCAAGGACGGCAAGGCCGCGGGAGACTTCGTGATTTTCGCCGACGGTTTCGCCGGCGGCATCAAAGAGCCCGGTCAGGCGGCGTTCCGGCCGACCGGCCTTGCCATGGCTCCGGACGGCTCGGTGTATGTCTCCGACGACAAGCACGGCCGCATCTGGCACATCACCTACCAGGGCGGCCTCGACGCCGCCGTTGCGGCTGCGCCGGCGCCGAAAGTTTTCGTGACCGCGTCGGCTGAGTCGGGAAATAGTCCGGCGAACGTGAACCCGGCCCTGTTACCCGTTCCGGTTGGAGCGACCAAGGACCAGGTCGCTCTCGGCGACCGCATTTTCCACGGCAAAGCGGAAGGCGGCACCTGCAGCGGCTGCCATGGTTCGGATGCGCGGGGAGGACCACAGGCGCCGTCGCTGATAAGCGGTGAGTTCTTCATGGGCGACGGCAGCCTCAAGGCGATCACCACGACGGTCATCGACGGCGTACCCAAGCCGCATAACTACGAGGTGCCGATGCCGCCGAAGGGCGGCGCGCCGCTGACGGATGCCGATGTCGCCGCGGTCGCCGCCTATGTCTGGGCGATCAGCCACGTGGCGCAGAAGTAAGCGTCATCACGCTAAAGCGCGAATGATTTGAGGATGAATCATCACCGCGCTTTAGCTCTTTGTGTGCGCATGATCCCTCGGGTCAAGCCCGAGGGCATGCTTTTCGGAAAACCGCTTCGCACTTTTCCGGGTCATGCGCTCGAGCGGGATGGCTTTTTTGTTTGGATCGCCATCCCGCCTTTGGTGACGTGGGCAAGCTTCAAATCTGAGAAGCCGTGATATGCAATCGGCGGGCATGGTCCCGCATGTGCGATCAATTTTGCGAGATTGCGCGCTCTCCTGTGCATTCTTTTGTCAACGGCGCGGTTGAAAGAGGAGGTTGTCCGATTTCAAGCACGGAGTATCGCCATGGCCGGCCGTATGACCTTCCATACCGGGCAGCGCCGGCGCGTGGCGCATTTGTCCATCGCATCACTCTTCGCCGTCGCCGTCGTGCTTGCCGGCGGCCCGTCGGCGCTCGCGCAAAGCAATCCGCGCCTCTCGCCGGCGCAAGCTCCACAGGTACAAGCTCCGCAGACACAAGCTCTGCAGGGACAAGCCGCACAATCGAGCGCCTGCGCCGGCGACAATGGCGGCATCACGCTGCCTCCAGGCTTCTGTGCGACCGTCTTTGCCGATAATCTCGGCCATGTCCGCCAGATGGCGTTTGCGCCGAACGGTGCGCTCTACGTCAATAGCTGGAGCGGAGCCTATTACAACTATGACAAGCCGCCGCCCGGCGGCTTTCTGGTGGCGCTCAAGGACACCAAGGGCGCTGGCCGCGCCGATGTGATCCAACGCTTCGGCCCCGGTGTTGCGCAAGGTTCGCGGGGCGGCACCGGCATCCGCGTCTACAATGGCGCGCTTTATGCCGAGCAGAACGACAAGATCATCCGCTACGCCTTGCCGGCAGACTCCCTGGTGCCCAATGGGCCGTCGCAAGTCGTCGTTTCCGGTCTGCCGACCAATGGCGACCATCCGATGCACCCGTTCATCATCGGTCCTCAAGGTCAGCTCTACGTCGACCTCGGCACGGCCACCAATTCCTGCCAGCTGCAAAACCGCATGCCGAACTCGCCCGGTCACCAGCCTTGCACCGAATTGCAGACGCGCGGCGGCACGTGGCTGTACGATGCAAACAAAACAAATCAGCACTTCTCGCCGGCGGAACGCTACGTTACCGGGCTGCGCAACGGCGAGGGCTTTGCGTTTGATGCGTCCGGCCGGCTGTTTGCGACCCAGCATGGCCGCGACCAGCTCTCGCAAAACTGGCCGAGATTCTACACGGCGCGAGAAAGCGCGCGCCAGCCGGCGGAGGAGCTCGTCGAGCTAAAGCGCGGGGCCGATTACGGCTGGCCCGAATGCTATTACGACCGATTGCAGAAGAAGCTCGTCCTGGCGCCCGAATATGGCGGTGACGGCGGCAAGAAAGTCGGCGTCTGCGCGGAGAAAACCGGCCCGATTGCCGCCTTTCCGGGGCACTGGGCTCCGAACGCTCTTCTGATTTATTCCGGCAAGGCTTTTCCGGCGGCCTATAGGGGCGGCGCCTTCATTGCTTTTCACGGCTCATGGAATCGGGCGCCCGAGCCGCAAGGCGGCTATAACGTGGTCTTCCAGCCATTGCGGGACGGCAAGGCCTCGGGCGACTTCGTTGTCTTCGCCGACGGCTTTGCGGGTCCTGTGAAGGAGCCCGGCCGGGCAGCTTTCCGTCCGACCGGGCTCGCCATGGGGCCCGATGAGGCGCTCTATATCTCGGATGACAAGCACGGCCGTATCTGGCGCGTGACCTATCAGGGCGATCCTAACGCCAACGTTGTGCCCGCCGCCGCGCCCGCACTGGCCACCGCGGCTCCCACCGGTGAGCCTGGCCCGCCGGAAGGCATTCATCCCGGAGCCGGCCGCACCGCTTCGCTGCCTGTGCCACATGGCGCGACGTCCGCCGAGGTTGCCCGCGGCGAGCGCATCTTCAAGGGTGAACAGGCCGGCGGCACCTGCGCGGGCTGCCATGGCACTGACGCGGAGGGGTCTTCCGTGGGGCCGTCGCTGGTGAGCGGCCATTGGCTTATCGGCGACGGCAGTCTGCAATCGATCGAGCGGATCGTCGCCAATGGCGTCCCCAAGCCTGCGACGTTCAACGAACCGATGCCGCCCAAAGGTGGTGCGCCGTTGACCAATGCCGATGTCGCTGCAGTCGCCGCCTATGTGTGGGCCATTGGCCATGTGGCGCAGAAGTAAACGCCGACAGAAGCCATCATGGCCGGACGTGTTCCAGCCATCCGTCAAACGCGGGCATGACGATTCGATCAAATCTCATCCCGCCACAGCCTGGTAGGCCAGTGACCGATACTTCGGTCGCTTCCTCGCCACACAGTGAACGGCTGGACTTACCCCTCGCCGATTTCCCGCAAAATTTCGGCGGTGTGCTCGCCGAGCCGGGGCGGCGGACGGTCGGAGGCCATTGGCGCACCATCGAGCACGATCGGTGTGCGGATGCCGGGGCTCGTGCCGCCCTTGGCGGCGGGATTTTTCAGTTCGAGCTTCATGCCGCGGTGAATCACCTGCGGGTCGGAGAAGACCTGCTCGAGATCGTTGATGGGGCCGGCCGGGATGGTGGCCGCTTCGAGCTTGTCGAGAAGCTCCTGGCGTTTGAACCGCGACGTCAGTGCACAGAGCTTGCCGACCAACTCGGCGCGATGGGCAAGGCGCCCTTTGTTGTCCTTGTATTCCGGCACCTCGGCCAATTCAGGCGCACCAAGCAGCCCGCATAATTTGATGAACTGGGCGTCGTTGCCGGTGGCGATGATGACGCGGCCGTCGGCGACGGGAAATTCCTGGTAGGGAACGAGATTCGGGTGGGCATTGCCAATGCGCTTGGGCGCTTGCCCGGAAACCAGATAATTGAGCGCCTGAAACGCCAGAGTGCCGACCGTGGAATCAACAAGCGCGGCATCGACATAGCCGCCGCTTCCGGTCGTGTCCCGCCGCACCAAAGCCGCCAGAATGCCGACCGCCGAATAGACGCCGGAGAAGATATCGGCGATCGGAACGCCAACGCGCAGCGGCGGCCCATCGGCGGTTCCGGTCATGGCCATGATGCCGCCGATGCCCTGCGCCATGAGATCGTACCCGGCGCGCGGTGCCGATGGCCCGGTCTGGCCGAATCCCGTGACCGAACAATAGACCAGCCGCGGATAATCCGGCGCGAGACTTGCATAGTCGAGGCCGAACTTTTTCAGGCCGCCGACCTTGAAATTCTCGATCAGCACATCCGAACGTGCGATGAGCTTTTTGACGATGCGCTGGCCCTCGGCGCTATCGAAATCCAGTTCGATCGATCTCTTGCCGCGGTTGGTGCAGTGAAAATAGGCCGAGGAAAGATTGCCACCGTCCGCAGCCGGTACGAACGGCGGACCCCAGGCGCGGGTGTCGTCGCCGGCGCCTTTGCGTTCGACCTTGATCACGTCGGCGCCGAGATCGGCGAGAATTTGCCCCGCCCACGGTCCCGCCAGGATGCGGGCAAGCTCCAAAACGCGTAGACCAGCCAATGGACCCGGCATGAACGACTCCCAGTGCAGCGCAGCAAAGCAAAATGCGTGGCCGCGCGTTTTTAACTGGCGCAGGCGGGCGCCTTTGTCCACAGCGGCCACCCGCCAAGGCGATTGTGCAGTACGGTTGTGCGATACGGTTGCGCAGTAGGGTTAGTATGGAGTTCGGCTTGTCATCCCCAGCCACGATCACTAGCTAGATTCAGCCGAGCCGATGGGTTGAGCGGTGAACGCATCGTTTTTTAGCGAAATGTTGCAGAGCATTGCCGATCGCGGCCGCGCCCTCATTGCGCGCCGCGAGCCGGCGCATGAACGCTCGGCCGGCCTCATCGAACTGTGCGAGGCGCTGCTGTCGGGCCGGGGCGAAGCTTCCGGCGTGGCGCTGGCGCGCGATATTCTCGCCCGTTACGCCACCCTGACCATCGGCCCGCGCATCGCCTTCTTCGAGGCGCTGGAAACCACGTTCGGCCACGATCGCGCCCGTATGGAAGCCGCAATCGCCGCCTGGGAGGCGACGCCGTCGCCCGCCAATGCCGCCGAACTCCACCGCGCCAGCGAGCCGCGGCGGCTCGAATTGTTTCGCCGGCTCAATCTTGCGCCCGGCGGCACCGCCGCGCTCGTGCGCATGCGCGAGCAGCTTCTCGACGCCATGGACCACCGCGACGATCTTGCGGCGATCGACAACGACTTCGTTCATTTGTTCAGCTCCTGGTTCAATCGCGGCTTTCTAGTGCTGCGCCGCATCGATTGGTCGACGCCGGCGGCGATCTTGCAGAAAATCATTCAATACGAAGCGGTCCATCAAATCCGCGACTGGGACGACCTGCGCCGGCGCATCGATCTGCCCGATCGCCGCTGCTATGCATTCTTTCACCCGGCTTTGGTCGACGAGCCGCTGATCTTCGTCGAGATCGCACTGACGCGCGAGGTACCGGGGGCGATCGCGCCGATCCTCGCCGATAAGCGCGAGATCGTCGATCCGGATCGCGCCACGACGGCGACGTTCTACTCGATCACCAATTGCCAGCGCGGATTGAACGGCGTGAGTTTCGGCCACTTCCTGATCAAACAAGTGGTCGAGGATGTTTCGCGCGAAGTGCCGCGCGTGTCGACTTTCGTCACGTTGTCGCCGGCGCCGAATTTTGCCCAATGGCTCAAACGCGAGCGCGCGCAAGAGGCCTCAATGGCGCTCGACAATGAGGATCGCGAGGCGCTTACCGCACTCGACACGCCGGATTGGTGGAGCACGCCCGAAATCGCTGAGAGCTTGCGCGAGCCGTTGCTGCGCGCCGCCGCCTGGTACTACATGCGCGCGCGCAACGGCCGAGGTCTGCCGTTCGACGCGGTTGCGCGCTTCCATCTCGGCAACGGTGCGCGGCTCGAGCGGCTTGACTGGCTCGGCGATACGTCGGAGCGGGCCCTTGCACAATCACACGGGCTGATGGTGAACTATCTGTACGACCTCGATTACATCGAGCGCAATCATGAGGCTTACGCCCAGCAGCGCGCCGTGGTCGCGGCCAACAGCGTGAGCCGGCTGCTGCGCTCGCCGCTGCGCGAGATCGTCCCGGTTTCCGGCTAGAGCACGATCCCAAAAAGCTTGCCCCGGACCTGATCCGGGGCGGATACCGGTTTTCGGATAAACATGCCCCCGGGCTTGACCCGAGGGATCATGCTCCAAGGAAAAATCTGAATCTTGATCCGATCGCGGTCGGGGCGGCCGCGCCTTACGACTTGCCGTAAACCGGCACGATTGCGCCGCGCGTCACCCGATTGTCCGGTGAGGCGAGAAAGACGATGGTCGCCGCCACCTCTTCGACTTTCGGCCACAGCGAGAAATCGGCGTTCGGCATGGTGTGGCGATTGGCTTGCGTGTCCATGATCGAGGGCGCGACGGCGTTGACCAGGATGCCGTCCTTGGCGACTTCCTCGGCGAGCGCGGCGGTGAACGCCGCCACTGCGGTTTTGCTCGCCGTATAGGCAGTCATGCCGCCGCCGCTGCGCCATTCCAGCGCGGCGCGGGCCGCGACATTGACGATGCGGCCGCCGGCGGCACCCATTGTCGTGACGGCTGCACGGCAGCACAGCGCGCAGCTGAAAAAATTCATGTCGATCTGCTGCCGCAGCGTCGCCACGCTGGTTTCGCGCAACGGAGCAGCGGCGAATCCGCCGGCGATATGGATCGAGGCCCAGAGTGAGGCGATGCCGCCATAGAGCCTGGTAATCGCCGCTTCGTCGGCGAGATTGCCGCTGATACTGAGTACGACTTGCTTATGGTCGCGCAACCGGAAGCGCTGCGCCTCCGCCTCGTTAAAGCAAGGCACATGGCAGATCGCGCCGGCTTCGATCAAAGCGGTGACGACGGCGGTGCCGAGCGCGCCCGCTCCGCCTGTGACCACAACGTGGCGATCGCGAAAGTCCATATCGACCTGCCGCAACATCGTTGCCGATGTCCCACAGATTAGCATGGCCCGCACCAGCGCGGCATGACAATGTTGGTTGTTCGGTACGGAGTGCGGGCGGGTGGCAGACTTCGATATCGCTGTGATCGGCGGCGGCATCAATGGAACCGGCATTGCCCGCGATGCCGCGGGACGCGGCTTGCGGGTCGTGCTCGTCGAGCAGAACGATCTCGCATCCGGCACCTCATCGGCCTCCTCGAAGCTCATTCACGGCGGACTGCGCTATCTGGAACACGGCGAGTTCCGCCTGGTGCGAGCCGCGCTCGCCGAGCGCGAGATCTTGTTGCGCGCGGCGCCGCATCTCATTCGGCCGCTGCGTTTCGTCCTGCCGGTCAATCCGGACGGCCGCTCCGCTTGGTTGTTGCGTCTCGGCTTGTTGCTTTACGACTGGATCGGCCGGCGCGAGATTCTTCCGGGAACCCGCGAACTCGATCTGTCGACCGACGAGGCCGGCCATCCGCTGCGCAACATTTTTTTGAAAGCTTACGAATACTCGGATTGCTTTGCCGATGACGCGCGGCTCGTCGCGCTCAACGCGGTGGACGCCGCGGAGCGCAGCGCGGTGATCCGCACGCGGACACGCTGCGTGCGGGCCGAACGCAGCGACAGCTGGCGGCTCGTTCTCAATGCGCGCGGACAACGCGACGTGATAACGGCGCGCGTGCTGGTGAATGCGGCCGGCGCCTGGGTGGAAACCGTGGCCGATAGGGTGCTGCGGCAGCCGCTGCAGGCGCATCTGCGATTGGATAAGGGCAGCCACATCGTCGTGCGCAAGCTTTACGATCACGATCGCGCCTACATTCTGCAAGCCGCCGACCGCCGTGTCGTCTTCGCCATTCCGTTCCAGCGCGACTTCACGCTCATCGGCACCACCGACCGAAGCTTTTCCGGCAGTCCTGCGGCCGCAACGCCGGCGGCCGACGAAATCGACTATCTGTGCAGCGTCGCCAACGGCTATTTCCGTGCCGCCATCAGCGCCGCGGACGTGGTGTGGGCCTATGCGGGCGTGCGTTCGCTCTACGACGACGGTGCCGGCAAGCCGCAGGATATCGGGCGCGACTACACGCTCATGCTCGACGAGCGCGCCGGTGAGGCGCCGCTGCTGACGGTCTATGGCGGCAAAATCACCACCTCTCGCCGCCTCGCCGAGGACGCTCTTCAGCGCCTCGCCCATTTCTTTCCACCCTTGCAGCCCTGGACCAGAACGAGCCCGTTGCCTGGCGGCGATTTTGCTTATGACGGTATCGAGGCGCTGATCGAGCGCACGTTGCGGCGTTGGCCTTTCCTCACCGACGCGCATGCGCGCCGCCTGGTCCGCGCCTATGGCACGCGCGTCGAGACCGTGCTTGGCGACGCGAGCCAGCTCGATGATCTCGGGCAGCGCTTTGGCGCCGATCTGACCGCTGCCGAGGTGCGCTATCTGATGCAAAAAGAATGGGCGCAGACGGCCGACGATGTGTTGTGGCGGCGCTCGAAACTCGGCTTGCGCATTTCACCAGCGCAGCGCCAGACGCTCGAACGCTTCATGGCTTAGCGGAGCGGATTCGCTACCCGGCCGGCGCGAGCCAAGATCAAAATCCAAAAGCGTGCCGCCACTATCGATCCACGACCACTACAGAAACGATCAGAAAGAGCCGTCGATCGCAATGGCAGCAGGAGTTTCCGAGGCAATGAGGATGTCAAGGGCGGAGCCGCTACGCGGCGCGCAAAGCGCGCCTTGCCATCCCGATAGCCTCGGAAAAAGGACAGCCATTGCAATCGACGGTGGAAAGCGACTGGGGCTTATGAGTTTTGACCCAGTCGGCAGCGTCCTAGCTCGCCGCATTAACGGAACGCTCACTAAGCGGCTGATGTCTGGGCCGACCGGGCGGCATCGGCGCGGAACGTGGCCGACCTTTACCAAGCCGCAAGAGGCGTATGGTTTGACTAAGAATGGGCGACCGGTCCGGCGCCCGACTTCGGAACGATCCTTTGGCGATGAAATGACCCCGAAACCGACAAAAAAGGAAATCGAGGATCTCATCCAGTCGCTCTCGGTCCTGGTGGTCGACGACAATCAGTACATGCGCAAGATGGTCCGCAATCT
>JASHVN010000153.1 GCA_030044555.1 Xanthobacteraceae bacterium
GCCGCCGACGCGCAGAAGGCGGCCGCGCCGAAACAGCCGGACGACGGCGCCGACGAGATGGCCGCCCATTGGGCCGCCATGGTCGATGAGGGCCAATTCACGCCCAGCACCAAGGGCGGCGCCGAGCGCATCCTGACGCAGGACGAAATCGATTCGCTGCTCGGCTTTTCTCTCACCGACATCTCGCTCAACGACAATTCCGGCATCCGCGCCATCATCGATTCGGCGATGGTGTCCTATGAGCGGTTGCCGATGCTGGAGATCGTCTTCGACCGGCTGGTCCGGCTGATGACGACGAGTCTCCGCAACTTCACCTCCGACAACGTCGAGGTCTCGCTCGACCGCATCACCTCGGTGCGGTTCGGCGATTATCTCAACTCGATTCCGCTGCCGGCGATTCTCGCCGTATTCAAGGCCGAGGAGTGGGAGAATTCCGGCCTGGTCACGGTCAATTCGAGCCTCATCTATTCGATCATCGATGTGCTGCTCGGCGGCCGCCGCGGCCAGACCGCAATCCGCATCGAAGGCCGTCCCTACACCACGATCGAGACCAATCTGGTCAAGCGCATGATCGAGGTCGTGCTCGCCGACGCCGAGCTCGCGTTCCGGCCGCTGTCGCCGGTGAAGCTCAACATCGACCGGCTGGAAACCAATCCGCGCTTTGCCGCGATTTCGCGCCCCGCCAATGCGGCCATCCTGGTGCGGCTGCGCATCGACATGGAAGACCGCGGCGGCAACATCGAGCTTTTGCTGCCTTACGCGACCATCGAGCCCATTCGCGACGTGCTGCTGCAGATGTTCATGGGCGAGAAATTCGGCCGCGACCCGACCTGGGAAGGCCATCTCGCCACCGAGATCGGCCAGGCCGAAATTGCGGTCGATGCGGTGCTTTACGAGGCACGGCTGCCATTAAAGCAGATGATGAAGCTGGAAGTCGGCGACACGCTGATGCTGGAGCTGAAGTCCGACGCGCCGGTCATCGTGCGCTGCGGCGATGTCACGCTGACCGAAGGCCGCATGGGGCGCGTCGGCGACCGCGTTGCCGTACGCGTCGCCAAGCCGCTGCGCAAACCGAGCACGACCTTCGCCATGTTCGAAATGGCGGGAGGGTCCGGCAACAGGATGGAGGCACAATGAGCGACGGTTTGGGAATGATCATCGAAATCCTGGTCGCGATCTTGCTCATGCTCACGATCGGTTATTGCATGATGCTCAATCGCCGGCTCAAGCTGTTGCGCGCCGATGAGGGAGCGCTGCGCGCCACCATCGGCGAGTTGATCACCGCGACCGAAATCGCCGAGCGCGCCATCGGCGGACTGAAAGTCACCGCGCGCGACTGCGAGCTCGGATTGGGCGAGCGGCTCACCCGCGCCGAGCGGCTCACCGCCGAACTCGATCGCAAGTTGCTCGCCTGCAAGGAGGTGATCGAGCACCTGGCGCGGACGCCCGCCGCTGCGGCCCGGCGCGCCGAGGAGGTGAGGGCTCCGGCGCAGGATGCACAGGCAATCGCCGCTGCCGCTCAGGCTTTCAGCGAGCGGCTGCGCAACAAGACCCTCGGTCAAGCCGCATGATGATCGGAGCGGAGGCGGCCTTTCACCAATCGCGGTCGCCCGCGCGGACTGCTGAACCCGGATGCGAATGTTAGAAGCGGACGACTGGCGCTTGAGCCACCCACTTCGCGGACGATGACGCTACCATGACCATGCTGCGCTACATCCGCGATCTGCGCCTCATTCCCATTGCGCTGATCGCCAGCGCTTGTCTGTTGGTGTTGAAGGTCGCCGACATCGCGCTCGACAGCAGCCGCTTGTTCGCATCCGATAATGCGCCGATGGCTGGCGATGATCTGTCCGTCATCCACCGCTCGCCGGGAGCGCAGCCGCCGGACCAAAAACTCTCCTGGGCACAGGAAATGTTCAACTTCCCCACCGGTTCTGGGTCGGCCGCGGCGCCCACGGAGGACATCGCGCCGCCGCCGGTGCGGCTGCCTCAGATTGGGGCGGCCAACGCCGACGCTGCGAACGCCGATATCACCGGGGCAATCTCGCAGCCCGGTGCGAAGAACGCCGCCCCGGCTCCTGGTGCGGCTGCTGGCGCGGCGAACGCCAAGCCGCCTCCGCCGGAGCCCGACGGCGTTGTCATTCCCTTGAATGTGAACGGCGCGGTGCTGCCTTCCAACGCCGAGCAGAAAATCCTCGAACGGCTGCAGCAGCGCCGCGAGCAATTGGATGCCCGCGCGCGCGAACTCGATATCCGCGAAAATCTGGTGAAAGCCGCCGAGCAGCGGATCGACGCGCATCTGGCCGAAGTCAAGGACGTCGAGGCGCGGATCAAGACTGAGACGCAGCAGAAGAATAAAGCCGAGGCCGCGCGATTTAAGGACCTCGTCACCATGTACGAGAACATGAAGCCGCGTGATGCGGCCAAGATCTTCGACGGTCTCGATATGGACGTTTTGCTCGAAGTGACGTCCGAGATCAATCCGCGCGTCATGGCCGACATCATGGCGCAGATGACGCCGGAAATTGCCGAGCGCCTGACCGTCGCGCTCGCCAGCAAGGCGCAATCCACGGCCAAGAACGATCCGGCGGAATTGCCGAAAATCCAAGGCGAGCCGACGACGCCGTGATTTAGGTCCCCGTCGCCATTTACGTCTAAGACCGCCTTTGGCGCCAAGCAGACATCAACAAAAACCGGCTGGCTCGGTCGAGAGTGACCCGACTCCAACTTCCATTCGCCGATGGCGGTGTTGCCAATTGGCGACGCCGCGCCGAAATCGCACCGACGCATTGTGGGGCAGGCCGTTAATCCTTGTGACTCGTTCTGGAAGGTCCGTGGTATCTCGGCGGCGCGCTGGCCTTTGCCAACAACTGGTTCACCACCAACCGCACCGCGATGGGCGACCAACTCAATGCCAGCTTCCAGGGCCAGAGCTACAGCGCCCGTCTTGAAGGCGGCTATCGCTTCGCTGTGCCGTCCGTTCGTGACGCTGCTGGCATTACGCCGTATGCGGCGATCCAAGTGCAGGACTTCCAGACGCCGTCTTGTTCCGAGACCGACCTGACCGGGGGCGGCTTGGGACTTTCCTACAACGCGATGAGTGGCACCGATACGCGCAGCGAGCTGGGCAGCCGCTTCGATGATCTCACGACACTCGACAATTTGCCGCTCATCCTGCACGCCAAGCTGGCGTGGGCGCATGACTGGGTGAGCAACCCGTCGCTCAACGCCTCGTTCCAGTCGCTGCCGGGAACGAGCTTCACCGTCAACGGCGCGCCGATCCCGCAGAACTCCGCGCTCACCTCCGCCGGCGCACAGCTCTTCTTCACGCCGAACCGGTCGTTGCTGGCCAAATTCGACGGCGAGTTCGCCTCTGGCTCGCAGCTCTACGCCGGCTCAGGAACGCTGCGCTATACGTGGTGACCCCAGCCACGTATGCATCGGCTGGGCCATGTCGCCTAATGGCACATCGCGTCTTTTTCGCGGTCGCGCGCGACGTCGTCGGTTTCGGAACGAAGCGGACCTGAACTGAATTTGTGAGTATGCGCCCCGGCGTCCTTGGATTCCGAAGTTCGTGCTGCGCAATCATGCGAACTTCGGAAGCGGCACACGAGCCGATCAAATCCAGTTCTTCCACTTGAACCAGATCAGCGGCAGCGCCGCCGTGACGACCAGCAGGATCAAGGCGTACGGGTAGCCCCAGGCCCAATTCAGCTCCGGCATGTTCTTGAAATTCATGCCGTAGATGCCCACCACCAGGACCGGCGGAATGCCCACCACCGAGGCGATGGTGAGGACCTTCATCACGTCGTTCTGGTCGATGTTGATGATGCCGGCGGCGGCGTCCTGTAAGAGCTGAATGCGGCTCACCAAACCTTCGGTGTACTGCAGGAGCGACGCAACGTCGGTGGACACGGCCTGCAGCCGGACGCTCATCTCGGGGGCAATCCAGGCACGGCAGCGATCGACGACGAACTTCGCCATGCGGTCGAGGCACACCAGCGTGTACTGAACGCGCGCCATGTGCTCGCTGATGCGGCCGGTGCCGATCATCAGCCGGCGCAGCATGGCGGTCTCGCGCGACAGCCGTTTGGCGTCCTGCTGCCGGAAGATCGCGTGCGAGGCCTCGTCGAGGTCGCGTCCTGAGCCTTCGAGCAGGTCGGCAAGCCGGTCGACCACTTCTTCGATGATGCGCACGAAGGCGAATGCCGGTTCGACTTCCTTTGCCGCCGCCAGTTCTTTGATTACCGTCTCGGTGGCGACCGACTGGGCGAAACGCACCGTCAACAAAACGCGTTTGGACAGCACGAACCCGGCGGGCGCCAGTCGCCATGGTCCGTGTGGATCGGCGAAAATCAGCGGCAGCGTCAAATAGAGCGCATCGTTATCGATCTGCAGCCGGCTCGATGTCTCGATCTCGACAAGCTGGTCTTGGCTCGGCACGCGCAGGCCGAAGGCCTGCTCGAACCTTGCCCGCTCCGCGTCGGTTGGATCGACGAGGTCGATCCACGTGGCATTTGCGATCGAATGACCCTCGGCACGATCGGCCGGATAAGCGCCTAGCATCGGACTCGTCTGCTCCTTACGCGAGGCTATTTATACTCCCCCAACTCAGCGGAGGAGGATAAGATCGCGGCAAAACGGGAGACGCCCAAACGGGAGACGCCCAAACGGAGATGCCTATGTTCCTGCGCAATTACTGGTACGTCGCTGCCGCCGATACGGAGATCGGCAGAACGCCGCTTGCTCGCACAATTCTCGGCGAGCCGATCGTGTTCTTCCGCACCGAGGCGGGCGAGCCGATCGCCTTTGAGGATCGGTGTGCGCACCGGCATCTGCCGCTGTCGATGGGCAAGCTCTGCGGCGACGAACTGCAATGCCACTATCATGGGCTGCGTTTCGGCACCGATGGCCGCTGCACCCGCGTCCCCGGCCAGGAGCATATTCCGCAAGGCGCGCGGGTGCGGACCTATCCTGTCGTAGAGCGCTATCGCTGGCTCTGGATCTGGATGGGCGACCCGGCGCTGGCGGATCCGGATAAAATCACCGATTTCCACTGGTTCGACGATCCCGATTGGGGCGCCAAGAGCTCATACCTGCACGTCGAGGCCAATTGGCAACTCGTGGTCGATAATCTGCTCGATCTCACCCACCTGGCCTTTGTGCACGGCACCACGATCGGCAATATGGCGCTCGCCGAGCATGCCAAGGTGAATGTCACCCGTGCGCCCAATAATGTCGTGATGACCCGCTGGATCATCGACCAGGATCCGCCCCCCACGTTTGCGAAAGTCGGCAAGTTTGCCGGCCATGTGGACCGCTGGCAGATCATCGACTTCGTCCCGCCGGCATTCCTGCGTCTCGATGTTGGCGCCACCCCGACCGGCACGGGCGCGCCGGAAGGCGAGCGCGTCGGCGGCATCGGCATGCGCAACCTCAATGCCATCACGCCCGAGACCGAGACCACCTCGCACTATTTTTGGGGGCAGGCGCACGATTTCGACGTCAAGAACGCCGAACTCACCAACAGAATCTTCGAGCAGATCCGCACCGCTTTTCTCGAGGACGTCGCGGTATTTTCCGCTCAGCAGCGCAACCTGAATATATTTTCCGACCCGCCTCAGGTCGATATCGCTGCCGACACCGGCGTCCTCGCCGCGCGCCGCATCTTGAGCCGGCTTTACGACGAGGAGCAGGCGGGTTCGCGCGTTGCGGCGGAATGAGGCCACCTTGTCCCTGCGCCCGGCCGAGCGCGAGGATTACGCGCAGCTGACATAATCTCGCGAAGCGAGCGAATTGACTTAATCCCCCGTTAAACGCGGCGCCGTACCTTGAAAGCCCCGCCGGCATCGGGCGCCGGCGCATTGCGGCCCCCGTGTCCCTGCGTGTGAGTTGAGTCCCAGTCATGGCGTGCGGTCGCGTATACCGGGTATCCGCACACTCCCTGGCCGGTCGTGATGATCCGGCGTCCAGGTTTTCGCTTATGCGAGCGCCGGCGCTCGGCAAGCTTCGCCTGCCGCTCCTGATCTTGCTCCTGTTTGCCGTCTTCGTCGCTCCGCGCCCGGGTCTTGCCAATCCGATCAAGACCGAGGTCACCGCCAATGTCAGCGGCGGCTATGCCCGGATCGAATTTTCGATGAGCGACTACAATTCCGGCAGCGTGCGCAAAGAAGGCAATGTGCTCGTCATCACCTTTGCCCAGCCGATCGACGTCTCAGTCGACCGGCTTCCCGCGCAAGCGTCCGATTACATCGGCGCGGCGCGGCGCGACCCCGACGGTCTGGCGGTGCGGCTGGCGCTCTCCCGGCAAGTGACCGTCAATGACATCAGCACCGGCGACAAGTATTTCGTCGATCTGTTGCCTGACACCTGGAGCGGACCGCCGCCCGGCCTGCCGCAGGATGTGGTCAGGGATTTGGTGAAGCGCGCCCATGAAGCCGAAGAGCTGGCGGAGCGCGAGCGCCGGATCATGGGGCTCGAGACGCTTCCGCTGGTGCCCGTCCACGTCGCCACCGAGCCCACCTTTACGCGCTTCGTGTTCGATATCCCGGAGCAGGTTTCCGTCGCCCCAAGCCGCGACAAGGACCGGCTCACGCTGAGCTTCAACGCGCCGCTCAAGTTCGACCTTGGCGACGCGCTCGCCGCACTGCCGCACTCGGTCGGAACGATCGAGGCGCGGGAAAAGGAGATGTCGGCGACGGTTCAATTCAATCTGCTCGGCAAGGTGGAGGTGCGCACCTTCCGCGACGAGAACGGCTATGCGGTCGACGTCGTCAGCACTGACGTCAAGTCTGGCGCGAACGGCGCCGGGCCAGCTGTCGCTCTACCGAACCTGGCGCAGCCGGCTCATGCGCAGAGCGTAACAGCACCCGCAATAGCGCTGCCGCTCCCCAGCGAAGGCGCAAAAAATGGTGGTCAACAACCGCGCCTGAGTGCGGCAAAGCCAGCCGCTCCCGCGGCGCCGCCAATGTCAACCGCGCCGCGGGCGAAAGCGGTGCCCGCGGCTGCGGCCGTGCCCGCTCTGCCCACCGCGCCCGCTGCACCCGCTCCGTCGGCCGGCCCTGCGGCGTCGGCACAGCCATCTGCGCCGGCAGTCAAATCGGTCGCTGCGTCGGCGCCTGCATCGCCGGCGCCGCCGGCTCCGCACCCCGCGCTGCCGTCGGCACCAGCCGTGCAGTCAAGTGTGCCTGCGGCGCAACCAAATGTGCCTGCGGCGCAAGCAGGCACGCCGGCGCCAGCCGCGCAGCTAAGCGTGCCGGCCGCGCCGCCCGCGCCAGTCCAGGCGCAAAGTCCGGCGCATGCAAAAATAGCGGCATCGCCGGCGAGCGTGCCACCGCCGCCCGCGGTTAGGTCTGTCGCTGTTGCGCGGGCGCCAATAGCGCCAAGAGCCCCGCCGCCAACCGGAAAACCAGGCGACAAAGTTCTGGTCGAGCTTATGCAGCACGATCAAGAGCTGAAATTGTCGTTCGATTTCACCGCGCCGACGGCTGCGGCGGTCTTCAACCGCGCCGATACGCTGTGGCTTGTGTTCGATACCAAGGCCGACATCGATCTCAGTGCGCTCAAAGACGAAGCGAGCCATACCATTCGCGATGCCGAGCTGATCCGCGCGCCAGACGCCGACATCGTGCGCGTCAAATTTGATCGGCCCCACCTTACCAGCGCCGCCAGTGTCGGCCCGGTCTGGACCCTTGAGATCGGCGACACCGCGGCGGACCCGACGCAAGCGCTCGATCTCGATCGCAGCCTGCTTGGACCGAAACGGTCCAGCATGGTCATCCCGATCGAGGCGCCGCACGAACTGCACCGTATTTTCGACCCGCAAACCGGCACCCAGCTTCTTGTCGTGACGGCCTTCGCGCCGGCGCGCGGCGTGGTCCACACCCAGAATTTTATCGAGTTCCGCGCGCTCGCCTCGGAACACGGCGTGGTGGTGGAACCGCTTGCCGACGACGTCAACGTGGCGCTGACGTCCGACCGGGTGGTCATCAGCCGTCCTGGCGGATTGACCCTCTCCAACTCGGTGCAGTCGCTGCTGCGCGGCGACGAACCGCCGTCGGCGATGTTTGATCCAAAGCTTTGGGGATACGACCGCAAGGGTTCTTACGAACAGCAGCAATCGCAGCTCATCGATGCCGCCGCGGACGCGCCAGAAAACCGGCGTCTGCGGCCGCGGCTGAATGTGGCCCGTTTTTACCTGGCCCGCTCCATGTATCCGGAGGCCAAGGGCGTCCTCGACGTCGCGCTTTCGGGGCAGCGTCAGAAGCCGCTGACGGCGGAAACCGTGACCGCGCTCGTGCTGCGCGCCGTCGCCGAAATCATGATGGACCGGCCTTCGGCGGCGCTTTCGGATCTCGCCGATCCTTCCGTCGGCGACCAGCATGAAGCACCGTTGTGGCGCGCGCTCGCCTACGCGCGGCAGGGCAAATGGGGCGAAGCGCACAAAAGCTTCAAGACAGTCGAAGCCGCCATCGCCACGCTGCCGCTCGAGTTGCAGCGGTACGCGCTCAAGCAGGGCATGCGCGCCTCGATCGAAGTGAAAGATTTCGCCGAAGCCGTCAATGAGCTGAACGATCTGCAGACCATCGGCATACCGCCGGCGATGCAGCCGGAAATGTCGGTGCTGATCGGCCGGCTCGATGAGGGGCTGGGCCGCACCGGCGACGCGCTCGCCGCCTATCGTGAGGCCGAAGCGTCACACGACCGCCCGGCTGCGGCGCAGAGCCGGCTGCGCGAGACCATGCTGCGTTACGAGCTCGGCGACCTCAAGCAGAAGGAGGTCGTGTCCGTTCTCGAATCGTTGACCACCATGTGGCGCGGCGATGAAACCGAGATCGAGGCGCTGCGCATTCTGGCGCGGCTTTACACCGAGGAAGGCCGTTATCGCGACTCCTTTTACGTGATGCGCAGCGCCATGGCCGCGCACCCGGACTGGGACATGACGCGGCAGATTCAGGAGGAAGCGGCAAAGAC
>JASHVN010000154.1 GCA_030044555.1 Xanthobacteraceae bacterium
GCGAACGCTGCGACGCAAGATGCATTCTGCAAAAACACGACCTGCATCATCACCAAAATTTACGATCAATCGCCCAAACACAACGACCTCGCCATCGCCTCCGGCGGACATTTCAAAGGACCCGGCCCCAACGGCTCCGATCTTGGCGCCGCGGCGGACGCGCTGCCGATCACGGCGGGCGGTCACCAAGTCTATGGCGTCTCGATTTCGCCTGGAATGGGTTACCGCAACAACCGGACATCGGGCATTGCGGTCAAGGGAGAGCCGGAGGGAATGTACATGGTTTCCTCCGGGACCCATTTCAATTCGGGCTGCTGTTTCGACTATGGCAACGCCGAAACGAGCGGCACTGATACTGGCGCCGGCCACATGGATGCACTCAACGTAAGTCGAGATTTGGAGTGGCCTGACTGCCGCAACGGACCCGCAGCGCCCGGCGTGCAGGCCGACCTGGAAAACGGAATATTCCACTGGAACAAACGAAGCTGCAATCCCGCTTCGATTGTCAGTGGCGGGCCACGTCCCTTCATATCGGCATGGTTGAAGAATGATGGTCGGACGAGGTTTGCACTGAAGTGGGGCGACGCCCGGTCGGGCGGGCTCGACACAATCTATTCCGGCGCTCTTCCAAGCGGCTATACGCCGATGCGCCAGGAAGGCGCGATCATCCTCGGCATTGGCGGAGATAACAGCCATGCCTCTGCAGGCTCCTTCTTCGAAGGTGTGATGACGGCCGGTTTTCCGACCGACAACACCGATAATGCTGTCCAGTCCAACATTGTCGCGGTCGGTTATGGCACGCCCACCGGCCTATCTGGAACGCTGACACCGGGATCGGAAATCTCGCTGCAAGCGACAACGCCATGCTGCACTGGAGACTATGTCCGTAATCAGAACGGCCTCACTGTCATCGCTCCGATCACATCCGGCAGCGCCGAGCGGGAAAAGGGCGACGCAACCTGGATCGTCCGCCACGGCCTCGCCGATTCTTCATGCTTCTCCTTTGAGGCGAGACACAATCCGGGCGAATTCTTGCGGCATCAGAACTTCGCTCTGCATGTGCAATCGTTCGACGGCACCACTCTCAATCGGTCTGACGCAACGTTCTGCCCGCAGCCGGGGAAGGACGGAAAGGGAAATTCGTTCTACGCGGAAAATTACCCGACGAAATACATTCGCCACTACTACGGCAAGGTCTATATCGCTGGCGACGGCGGCACCAATCCTTGGGACACCAGGGCGCTTTGGAGCGACGACACAAGCTTCATCGTCAGCCCGCCGTGGTTGCCATAAGACCGCGGCCGCTCCGCGATCGATGCTCATCTAAAAGACGTTCGCTCATAACCCAGGTAGCCGGCGAAAATCCAGCATGCTTTTAGATCAGATGATCGACTTGCGACTCTCTCAAATGTTGGTCTTGCAGGCCCTGGTCTCGTTTCTCGGGCTGGCGACAAGGCTCATGCGTTCCAGTGACTTGCAGACCGGCACCGCGGTGATGGCAGGACTATGCGCGCTGGCCGTCTTGGCGGTGCCGAGCGGGAGCGCCGCGGCCGGACCAGCGGGGCAGCATCCTCTCACCCCGCTCGAATTCGGCATCGATCGATCCAATATGGCGACGCAGTGGACGCTGGCGCCGCCGCATGAACCCAACGTCTCGCCGTTTGTGGCGTCGGAATATAACAAGCCGGGTAATTTCGAAGCGCGCCGCATCGCCGTGCTTAATGGGATCGCACGCGTCCATGCGCAGTGGTTTCGTGATGGTTTCGGCGCAGGATCTCCCGATCTGTTCGTCGATCTAGTGAAACTGGTTCATGCACGCGGCATGAAGATGCTGGCGGTCTTCGGGGCGGCCACCTCCGACTTTCCGCCCGGCGCCTATCTCAACAAGGACAAAAGCGGCTGTCAGTGGGGCACTTACCCCCTCAGCAAGATCAATCTTGCCGCCTATCAGAAGCGCATCGAAGCCCAGTTCGCGGCGGTGCGCGCCGCCGGCGAGATGGTTGAAGCCTTCGAGATCGGCAATGAGCTCGATCTCTATTGCAACAATGCGGACAATCCGACGGGCGCGGAGTGGGCCAAGCACCAGTGGAAATGGTTCCTGAGCCCGGCCCAGGTTCAGACTTTCGTGCGCGGCTATGCGCCGTATCTGGCCGCCTCGGTGGCCTCGATCCATAAATATTTTCCGCAAGCCAAGATTATCACCTACGGCAATTCCCTGCCCGCCTCGGCGCCGCTGATCGAAGCCCTGGCGCGCGTGCGCGATCCGGACGGCAAGATCACCGACTACACCAAGCTGGTCGACGGTTATGGATCGCATCTTTATCCGACATCGGACACAACGCTCGATATGGTCCAGGGGACGGCCGGCTCGCTACTCTCCGAGGCGGCCCACTATCCGCATCTGGACCAGAAGTCGATCTGGATCACCGAATGGAATCCGTCGGCGTCGAGTTGGTGGAACGGCCGTCCTTGGTATTTTCAATATAATGCACTGGGTCAGATCGGCGGTGATCTAAACAAAGCCGACGTCCACGGCACCTACAAGGCGATGGACCGCGCCGGCGCTATCCGCACCTTCAACCACGACGTCGTCGAAAAACTTCGCGCATCGGCTAAGCCGGTGAATATCAGCCACGTGTTCTTTTACGATTATGATTCAGGCGGGCAATCGCCGAAATGCGATCATGTCAAATATAGCTGGACCACGAGTCTTCACAGTTTCTGCATCGACGGCGTGATCGATCCGTCCACCGGCAATCTGGTGCCCGGCGTTGCCGCAGCTGTTGCGGGCAGGGCGCACTAGATCAGTGCGGGATTAGTTTGGAAGGATTGCCGAGGAGGAACCGATCGGATGCTTCGACTACGCTCGTGTGCCTTCGGTCGGTCTCGCATGGCCCAAGCAATCTCATGCCGACTGTGACGCGATTGGCCGCCCGACGACCTTCTGTCGCATGTTTCCGTGATGCTTAGGGCTCGATAGAGTTTGGCAAGCCAGTAGTCCGGACCTGAAGCTTCCTCGAAGTCCTCCGCTGCCTCGATTAGTTTCTCCGCGACGCGCTCCGCATCTTCACCCGCACCATGGCCGCGTCGGGCCGTCGTCATCGTGGACCCCCTGATAGACGACGCCCGGCTCGGCCGGTATAATTCCGCGCGCGATGTCTAATTCCAACAGAAAAAGCGAACCGATCCTGGCGTTCAAGACCGCACAAGATCTCGAAGCATACTTGGCGGGCGAGCCTCGGGCGTCGAAGGGATTTTGGCTCAAGCTTTCGAAGGCCGGCGCGGTCGAGGCCACGATCAACAAGGGGGACGCGATCGAAGCGGCGCTTTGTTGGGGCTGGATCGACGGCCAGCTCGACGGCTTTGACGACCGGTATTTTCTCGTCCGCATGACCCCGCGCCGTCCGGGAAGCCGCTGGTCAGCGAAGAACCGAGAGGCTGCAGATCGACTCCTGGCGCAAGGCCGCCTCCAATCCCCCGGTCTCGCTGAGGTCGAGGCGGCGAAATTGGATGGGCGATGGGCGGCTGCCTATGCCTCTCAGGGGAAAGCAGAAGTTCCGGAGGACCTGGCGGCTGCATTTGCGTCGCACGAAGCCGCCAAGCGTTTCTTCGAGACGTTGGATCGCGCCAATCGCTACTCAATCATCTACCGGGTGAACGATGCCAAAAGGCCAGAAACGCGCGCCCAACGGATCGCGCAGTTTGTGGAAATGCTCGCCCGCGGGGAGACGATTCATCCACAGAAAGGTCCTCGGCAAGCGGCAACGCGCCCAAAAGGGTGACGGCGTCTGTAACTGAAGACGCGGCGCAGCGGTGCCGGTTGCTGCGACCCACGGAGCGAAGCTCTCCTTATCCTT
>JASHVN010000155.1 GCA_030044555.1 Xanthobacteraceae bacterium
ATTTGGGCACTTTCGGCTTCGGCTTATCCTCTGCCTTCGGCGGCTCCGTCTTCTTCAACAGCTCGGCGATTTTATCGGCCTTGAAGTCGTCAGCCTTCTTTTCGTGCTTCTCCGCCGTTTTCGGATCCGGCTTCGGCTGCGGTTTCTGCTGCGGCTTCGGATTGGGCTGCGGCGGCGGCGGCGGCGGCGTCGGCGAATTGGTGGTGATCGCCGGCTTATTGGCGACCTTGGGCGCGAGCTGGTCGACCTGGTGGAGGTCGCCGATTTTGTCGGCGAGCGGTTTGGGCTTCGCCAGGTGGGGCGCGTTCTTTTGCCCCAGGGCCGCGCGCGAAATGTCGGAATCGGTCACGATCGACACCGGTACCAGATTGGCCGGATCGCTCGGTTTGGAATTGGCGAGACTGATCAGCGCGAGCGTAATAAGCACCGCGTGAGCGACCCCGGATATGGCCCAGTCGGAGCGCAATCCTTATTCTCCCGCCGGCTTCTCGTTGGTGATGTTCAAGACGGTGCCGAACCCGGCATCATGGAGTCTGCCGAGCACCCGCGCGACCTCATTGTAGCAGAGTTCCCGGTCGGCGTTGACCCACACCGTGGGGGGCGGTTGCCCAGGCGGGTTGGTGCTTTTGATCGCCTGGAACTTCGCCTCGATATCGTCCATCGTGATCGGGGTCTTGTCGAGGAACAGGTCGGCCTGACTGGAGCAGTCGCCGCCGGCCTTTTTGAGCGTCACGCTCAGTGGCGCCTTTTGCGTGTTGAGGACAGTGCCGCCGCGGGTGTCCGGGAGATCCACCCGGATCGTCAGGGTCATCAGCGGCGCCGTCACCATGAACACGATCAACAACACCAGCATGACGTCGACGAACGGCGTCACGTTGATCTCGGCCATGACCGGACGCCGTCGGCGCCCACGCCGGCCGGTCGACGGCGCGTTGATCACGCCTGCAGCCATATCCCCCTCATCCCCTCACGCCCGTTCGTCGATCTGCCGCGACAGAATAGCCGTGAATTCGTCGGCAAAACCTTCCAGCCGCTGTGCCTGCCTGTTCACCTCGACACTGAACTTATTATAGAAAATCGTCGCCGGGATGGCGGCAACGAGGCCGATTGCTGTCGCGAACAAAGCCTCGGCGATGCCGGGCGCCACCACCGCCAGCGAGGTATTCTGCGTCGCGGCGATCGACTGGAAGCTGGTCATGATTCCGGTCACCGTGCCGAACAGGCCAACGAACGGACCGGCCGAGCCGACCGTGGCGAGAACCAAGAGCCGTCGCTCCATGTGCTCGACTTCGCGCGAGATGGTGACGTTCATCACTTTCTCGATGCGCATCTGCAGCCCGGTGAAGGAGCGGATATTGCCCTCGAAACTGCGCTTCCATTCGTTCATGGCGGCAACGAACAAGGCGCCGGTCGAATGGCCCGGCGCCGGCGCCAGCGACTTGTACAGCTCCTCGAGCGACTGGCCGGACCAGAAAGCCTCTTCGAAGCGGTCGCCA
This sequence comes from Xanthobacteraceae bacterium, assembly GCA_030044555.1. Classification (GTDB taxonomy): domain Bacteria; phylum Pseudomonadota; class Alphaproteobacteria; order Rhizobiales; family Xanthobacteraceae; genus BOG-931. The sequence goes on from JASHVN010000155.1 coordinate 1,497, forward strand.
GCCTTGCGGATGCGCGCGAAGAGCAGCGTCTTGTCGATGGCAATCGCCCACACCCAGACCGAGCAAAGCACCAGCCCGCCGATCACCAGCTTCACGATCCACAGCGAATTCCAGAACAGGGTGAAAAGCTGAAGGCCTGACGATGACATAGCTCGTCCCTTTGGCTCGTCCTTTAGGGCGTCCTTCGCGCGGTCCGCTCGCATCCGGCCGCAAACCGACCCTATACCCGGATCATGACCGATGTGGCGCGCTATGCCGGGACTATGGGACAGGTCAGCCCAGCCGCCTTTGCGCGCGCCGACCACGACCCAAAATTTCGCGAGACCCCAAGCCGAAAATCCTAGCCGAACCCGTCACCGGCGGCTGGGAATCAGGCGCGAAACTTGTCCAAACTAGGGCGCATCACCCGTCCTCCGAAGGTAACGAAGCCCCAACTGTGCTTAATGGGACGTTAAGGCCGGTTTGCGCGACAAAATAACCGCCAGCAAAATGCCAAGGCCGCCCGTAGGACAACGGGCGGCCTGCAGAGTTCCATTCTCGGTTTATTCAGTCCGTTGGTTTTAGCTGGCTGGTTTCAGCTGGCTCGTTTCAGCTCGTTTGTTTCAGCTGGATTGGGGCTGCGGACCTTCGTGCGATTGCGGACCTTCGCCGGCGGGCCGATTGCGCCTCTCAGCCATGAACTGATCAAACTCGGCGCGGTCTTTGGCAAAGCGCAGCCGCTCGAGGAATTCCTTGAATTCGCGCTGCTCGTCTTCCAACCGTCGCAGCGTCTCCGTGCGATATTCGTCGAAGGCGCGATTGCCACTTGAGCGTTGGCGGCCCCAAGGGTCGCTGGTGCGGTCGCCGCTGCCGCGCACCCGTTCCATTCGCTCGCGCAGCCAGTCCATCTTGTCCTGCATGCGCTCCATCTTCGCCTGCCAGCGGCCCATATGTCGCTCCCAACGATCCTCGCCGTGATAGCGGCCACCGCCGCAATGACTCCAGCATCCCATGCGTGAGCTCCAGATCATGAAGGCGAGTATGACAAGCCCCAGAGGCCACCAGGCCCAAAAGCCGAGAAACATGAGGATCAAGAAGCCTAAGGGCCACCAGGCCCAAAAGCCGAAAAGCACAAGCAAGCCCGCTGCTATTGGCATGACACACCTCGCGTGTGAATGTAAATAACATTTACATTGCGACCTGCGACTGTCAAGGGCATCACGCCTTCGTGAAAGTTACGCAGGTTTTGTCGGCTCTGCCGGCACGCCGAGGCCGCGCAGATAGACCAAGACGCCGGCCTCCAGCAGTTCTTCGGCGGACATGGGCAATGTCCGGTGTGCCGCATCCCCTCTTCCGAACAGTGATGCAACGCCGTGGGAGATCGCCCAGATATGCAGCGCGACCATGAGCGCGGGTGGCCGCGCTTGCGGCGGCATCTGGCTGCAGAGCTTTTCTGCAGCTTCGCGCAAAACCGCAAAGGCGCGATCGCCGGCCGCGCGCAGTTCGGGAGTGCTGGCCGGCGGGATGCCTGACTCGAACATTGCCGAATAATAGGCCGGCTCGGCGCGGGCAAAGGCCAGATAGGCCTTTCCCATCCGATCAAGCGCCGCGAACGCATCGGGGCGTCCATTGTCCCACGCGCGCGCAAGCGCAATCTCGAACTGCTCGAAACCCCGCAGCGCCACGTTGGCAAGGAGATCGTCGCGATCACGGAAATGGCGGTAAGGC
>JASHVN010000156.1 GCA_030044555.1 Xanthobacteraceae bacterium
GTTCTCCAGCGGGCAATCGCGGATTGGAGAAAACTTGCTGGGCGCGGAAGACCGCTGAAGCTCGCGATCAATGTGCCCGCCTCGGTGCTCAGCGCGCAGGGATTCGTCGATGACGTGCGCAACGCGCTTCCCGACGACGGGAACTTTCCCGGACTCATTATCGAGATCACCGAGGACGAGTTCATCCGCGATTTAAACTGGATCCATGAAGTGGCGATACAGCTTCGTATTTACAATCTTTCGCTTTCCATCGACGACTTCGGCTCGGCCTACGCGTCGCTTTCGCGTCTGAAGGATTTGCCGTTTCACGAGGTCGCTGCGCGGAGTTTGCTCAGCTGGTTTCCGTCCGCGTGGACATAGAAGTCAGAGACCGTGATGCCCCGCTGCCGGCTGGGTGGGTCTTGCGTTATGGTCGCCAGCCGCCCGCCGTCGGCCACCGCCCGGATCGCGCTGGCCGCACCGCCGTCTGCCACGTGCGCTCCGGGTGCGCCACCCAATGATTTGAAAAGACTGGAATTTCAGATTTGGCCTGCAAGGTCCGCGCGGTCTTGCAGGCGGCGCCTTTCGATAATTTCTTTAATTTCGGATATTGCGTTTGATGCGGCCTGCACCCATAATGAGAGATGCATCGGATTGCGAGGAAAATGCGCCATGGCCACTGCAGCATTGACCACTACCCCTCCCTCGAAGGAGGACGTTGAGCTCGCGCGCGCCTCGGGACAGCGACTGGCGCCCCTGGCACGTCGCGGTCGCCCCCTAACTCTACGTGTCCGCGATGCTGGCGAGGAAAAGACAATCGAGCTACCGGCGGGTGCCGTGAAGCTCCTGCAGGCTATCCTCGAAGATATGGCGTCGGGTCGCGCGGTCACCATCGTCCCGCAGAACGCTGAACTCACCACCCAACAGGCGGCTGATTTTCTCAATGTATCGCGGCCATTCCTTGTTCAGCTCCTTGAGCAGAGGAAGCTTCCCTTCCGCTTGGTGGGCTCCCACCGACGCGTCCGGTTCGAGGACGTTCTGCGATTCAAAGAGAATATTGATACGGAGCGCCGTAAGGTCCTCGATCAGCTCGCCGGAGAGGCTCAGGAACTCAAGCTGGGATACTGACGCTTGGGCAATTTGACGGCCTTTCTCGACGCGTCGGTTCTCTATCCCGCGCCGCTACGCGATCTCCTCATGGAGCTTGCCGTGTCGGACCTCTACCGCGCCAAGTGGTCCAACGCGGTGCACGCGGAGTGGATCAACGCTGTTCTGAAAAATCGGCACGATTTGACACGCGCGCAGCTCGAGAGGACCCGTGATTTAATGAATGCGAACGCGCGCGACGCGGTGGTCACGGATTTCGAGCAGCTCATCGACGTGCTAGAATTGCCGGACCCAGATGATCGCCATGTTCTCGCGGCTGCCATCAAGAGCCGTGCGGATCTCATCGTCACGGCCAATCTCAAGGACTTTCCCGCCGAGACGCTCGATCGATGGGGAATTGAAGCCCAACACCCCGACGAGTTTCTGACCCACCAATTTCATTTATCCCAACCTGTGTTCCTCCAGGCCGTACGGACAGTGCGCCTTCGATTAAAGAATCCACCGAAATCGATACACGACTATCTCGATATCCTACGCACACAAGGTCTGCTCTCAACCGTTAGGGCAATCGAGCCCTTCGACCAATTCATCTGATGCGGCGTCGGCGCCGCGGCGAATCGCCAGCAATGATGGGCTTAGCCGCGCATTTGAAACAGCGAATTCGATTAGAGTGAGAGCTCGGCCGGATCAACCGTGACGGGTTTGGGTCCGCGAGAGAGGCTCGCGGCGCTCGTCGCGGAGATCCGCGATGTCTACACACGCTGTTCGCGCTCGCGCCGGTCGGCACCGGCCGGGCCTCTATCAGGAGATCACCGACAAGATCATCGCCGAGCTGGAGGCCGGCCGGGTGCCGTGGGTCCAGCCGTGGGGGACGGTCGCGACGAAGGCATCACTCACGATGCCGAAGAACGCCGCCACCCAGCGTCAATATTCCGGGATCAACGTGCTGATTCTCTGGGGCGCGGTGATCGAACACGGCTTCACCACCCAGAATTGGCTGACATTCCGCCAGGCGTTGGGGCTCGGCGGAAATGTCCGCAAGGGCGAGCACGGCACCACGGTCGTTTATGCCGACCGCTTTGTGCCGGACAAGGAAAGAGAACGCGCCGAACGCGACGGCGAGGAGCCAAGCGCAATTCCATTTCTCAAGCGGTTCACGGTGTTCAACACCGATCAATGCGAGCGCCTCCCTGCGGAATTGATCAGTGCTGCGGCACCGGTGCCTGACGGCTTCATTCTGCCGCACGCCGAAGCGCTGATCGCCGCAACCGGCGCCGACTTCCGCATCGGCGGTGACCGCGCCTTCTATAGCCCAGCGCATGATTTCATACAGGTGCCGCGGCCCGAGGCGTATTTCGAGCCGATCAACTGGCACCGCACGGCGGTGCATGAGCTTGGTCACTGGACCGGTCATCCGTCACGGCTCGCGCGCGATTTGTCGGGTCATTTCGGCTCGGTGCTGTACGCCAAGGAAGAACTGGTCGCGGAAGTGACCAGCGCCTTTGTATGCGCCTCGCTCGGCATCGTACCGACGGTGCGCCACGCCGATTATATCGGATCGTGGCTAGAGGTGTTACGCGAGGACGATCGCGCCATCGTGCGCGCTGCCAGCGCCGCTTCGAAGGCGGCCGACTATCTGCTCGCGTTTCGCCCTGACACTGAGGATGCCTTGGAAGCCGCGACGGCTGTCGATCGCCCGGATGCGACCGGCGCCGCAGCATGCCGTGGCTGAGCACCAAATGGAGGTACCAACTCCGCCACTTCACTCTCATTCCGGCGAAGCGAGGTGCTCAACGGTGGCGGCGCCGCCGCGCTGGCGGCGCCGAGAGAGTGAGAGTAGGGCGGATCGTTCGCGACGGGTTGAAGGTCGAGAGAAAGGCTTTCGGCCGCCCGTCGCGGAGAATATCGACATGGCAACCGCCAAGATTACGCTCAGCGCCTCGCGCGACATTCCCTTCAACAAGCTGGTGCTCAGCCAGTCCAATGTCCGCCGCGTGAAGGCCGGCATTTCCATCGAGGAACTTGCCGAAGACATTGCCCGGCGCTCGCTTCTCCAAAGCCTCAATGTCCGGCCAGTGATGGACGCCGACAGCCAGGAGACCGGCATGTTCGAGGTGCCAGCGGGTGGCCGCCGCTACCGGGCCCTCGAACTTCTGGTCAAGCAGAAGCGAATGAACAAGACCCAGCCCGTACCGTGCCTGGTGCGGACCGAGGGCTTAGCCGAGGAGGATTCGCTTGCGGAGAACGTCCAGCGCGTCGCACTCCATCCGCTCGACCAGTTTTGCGGCTTCCAAACCTTGCGCGAGAAGGGCTTGAGCGAGGAGGACATCGCCGCGCGGTTCTTCGTCAGCCCGAATGTTGTCAAGCAGCGGCTGAAG
>JASHVN010000157.1 GCA_030044555.1 Xanthobacteraceae bacterium
TGATACCGTTCTTTTTGACGATGCCGATCAGCAAGATGATGCCGATGATGCCGATCACGGAAAGATCCATGTGACCGAGCCAGAGCGCGAGTAGCGCGCCGATGCCGGCCGAAGGCAGCGTCGAGAGAATGGTCAGCGGGTGAATGAAGCTCTCGTAGAGCACGCCGAGGATGATGTAGACGACGATCAGCGCCGCCGCGATCAACGCCGGCTCGCTTTTCAGCGAGGTCTGAAACGCCTGCGCGTTGCCCTGGAAGGTGGGGATGATCGTCGAGGGCATGCCGACCTCGCGCGAGGCCTTGTTGACCGCTTCGACCGCCTGGCCGAGAGCAACCCCGGGCATCAGATTGAAGGTGATGGTGACGGCGGGGAATTGTCCTTGGTGGGAGATCAGCAAAGGCCCTACGCCGTTGCTGTCTATGTCAACCAGCGCGGAGAGCGGTACCGCGCCGCCGGTGAGCGGCGACTTGACGTAAAGCCGATCGAGCGTCGAGAGATCCTTTTGCAGGTCGGGCAGGATTTCCAGGACCACGAAGTAGGTTTTCAGCTGGGTAAAATATTGGGTGATCTGGCGCTGGCCGAAGGCGTCGTCGAGGGTGTCGTCGATCGCCTGCGGTGAAATGCCGAAGCGCGCCGCCTGATCGCGATTGATGGTAACCTGCAGCCTCGGCGCATTCGCCAATAGGTCGCTGGTCACGTCGGCAAGCTGCGGCAGCGTGCGCAGCTTGTCTGTCAGCTTCTGCGACCACTCGTTCAGTTCGGCGATGTTGGTATCCTGCAGTGTATATTGGAAACTGCCGCGGGCGATCCGCGCGCCGACATTGATGTCCTGCGCTGGCTGCAAGAAGAGATTTGCACCTTCGACCCTGGCCAATTGCGGCCGCAGCTTGTCGATAATTTGCGACGCATTCAGCTTGCGATCGTCGCGCGGCTTGAGCGTGATGAAGAAGCGGCCGGTATTGGCCGACTGTGCACTGCCGGTCGAGCCGGTCTGCGAGCCGAAGTTTTCGACGTCGGGGTCGCGCAGGATCACGTCGCCCAGCTTCTGCATCAGCCGCATCATTTCCGCGGGCGAGGTGTCCTGTGCGGCTTCGGCAAAGCCCTGAATGAGCCCGGTATCCTGAATGGGAAAAAAGCCTTTCGGGATCTGCACCGCCATGACGACGGTGAGCGCCATGGTGAGAAAGAACGCGCACAGTGCAATCGGCTGGTGACGCAGCACGATATCGAGCGTACGCCTATAGAACGCGATCATGGCGTTGAAGCCGCTCTCGATAACCCGGTAGGTAACGCCGTGCGTCTCCGCCTCCTGACGCATGAAGCGCGAGCACATCATCGGCGCCAGCGTCAGCGACACCACGGCGGATACGGCGATCGAGGCGGTAACCGTCAGCGCGAACTCACGGAACAGGCGGCCGATGATGCCGCTCATCAGCAGGAGCGGTATGAACACGGCGGTCAGCGAGCACGAAATCGACACCACGGTGAAGCCGATCTCGCGCGCGCCCTTGAGCGCCGCGGTAAACGGCGGCTCGCCGTGCTCGACGTGCCGGTAGATGTTCTCGACCACGACGATGGCGTCGTCGACGACGAAGCCGACCGCGATGGTGAGCGCCATCAGCGACAGGTTGTCGAGGCTGAAGTCCATCAAGTACATCGCGCCGAACGTGCCGGCGAGCGCCAGCGGCACGGTGACGCTGGGAATGAGCGTCGCCCAGAAATTCCGCAGGAACAGCAAGATGACCATCACCACCAGGCAGATGGTCAGCACAAGAGTGAACTCGACGTCGGCGACGGAAGCGCGGATGGTAACCGTGCGGTCGAGAATGATGTCGGCCTTGACCGCGGGCGGAATGCGCGCGGTGAGCTGCGGCAGCTCGGCCTTGATCTGGTCGACGGTATCGATGACGTTGGCGCCAGGCTGCTTGAACACCGCAAGGATCACGCCGTCCTTATTGTTCTGATAGCCGGCGACAGTGCGGTCGACCGGCTCGGCAACCGCCTGGCCGACGTCGCGTACCCTGATCGGTGCGCCGTTGCGGTAGGCAAGCACGACATCGTTGAACTTGCCGGCGTCGGTGATCTGATCGTTGGCGGCGATGGTGAAGCTGATCCGGTCGCCGTTGATCGTGCCTTTTGCGGCGTTGGTCGTCGCTGTGGCGAGCGTACCGCGAATGTCTTCGAGCGTGATGCCGTTGGCGGCAAGCTTGGCCGGGTCGACCTGAACGCGGATCGACGGCGCGCGGTCGCCGAAGACCAGGACCTGCGCCACGCCGGCCACCTGCGAAATCTGCTGCGCCAGAAAGATGTTGGCGTAATCGTCAACATCGATCAGGGGCACGGTGTCGGAATGCACCGAGAGGAGGAGGACGGGAACGTCCGCCGGATTGACCTTCTTGTAGGCGGGCGGCGTGGTCAGCGATTGCGGCAGGGTCTTGGTGGCGACTGTGATGGCGGCCTGCACGTCCTGCGCGGCAGAGTCGATGTTGCGGTCGAGATCGAACTGAATGACGATGGTCGAGGCGCCGAGCGAACTCTGCGACGTCATCTGCGTGATGCCGGCGATCTGGCCGAATTGCTGTTCGAGCGGGGCGGCGACTGACGTCGCCATGGT
>JASHVN010000158.1 GCA_030044555.1 Xanthobacteraceae bacterium
AACGAGACCAAAAAAGCCCGCTCCGTCGTTGCTTTAAGCCGCGTCCCCCGTTGAGCGCGGGGTGCGCCGGTTTCGCCTCCGGCTGTCGATCACGCTGGCTGAGGCTGTAACTGCAACCTCAGGCGACTGTCCGGCCTCTTGTCCGGATGCCTACCGATCGACACACGGCCACAGGCACGTGCGAATTTGGGCGAGCGCGACATAGTAGTATCGCTCGGGCATTGCAAGAAAAATCGACACCCGCGGTAAAAAATTTTTGCAATCGCCGTGCCGCGCACGCGTGAGGGCGGCCTTGCGTGCTCGCCGGATGACGGAGAAGGGCCGCCGTGTGATAGTGGCGCGCTTACGCCCGATCCTTCCTCTCCTCCTCCTCAAGGATGCCATCCGATGACTGCGTTGCCGATCACGTTCGCCTGCGGCCTCTACGATCGCATGCTCGCCCTGCAGACCGGCGACATCAAGCCCGAGGGCATCGATCTGAATTTCCTCGTCATGGACGATCCGCGCGAAATCTTCGACCGGATGTCCAACCGGCTGGAATTCGACGCCTGCGAAATGTCGAGTTCCGAATACATCAGCCGTTTTGCCGCCAACAGGCTGCCGTTCGTGGCGCTTCCGGTCTTCGCCTCGCGGGTGTTTCGCCACGGCTTCATGATCGTCAACCGCAACCACATCAAGTCGCCAAAGGATATGGAGGGGAAGCGCATCGGCGTGCCGCTCTACACCCAGACCGCCGCGATGTTCATCCGCGGGCTAATGCAGCATGACCTCGGCATCGATCTTTCGACCATCGAGTGGATCGAGGGCGCGGTCAATGAGCCGGGCGGCTACGGCAATCCCAATGTCATGCCGATGCTCAAGCCGGTCAACAAGAAGCCGAACACCAGCGGCAAATCGCTCAGCGACCTGCTTGCGGCGGGCGAAATCCACGCGATCATCGGCTCCAACCTGCCGCACTCATTCAAGCGTCATCCCGATGTGGTCCGGCTGTTTCCCGACTACCGCGCACGGGAAAAGGATTACTATCAGCGCACCAAGATCTTTCCCGTCATGCACCTCATCGTCATCCGCAAGGACGTCTACGATAAGAACCCTTTCGTAGCGACGAGCCTCTACAACGCGTTCTGTGCAGCGAAGGATTTGGCCTGGAAAAAAATCCGCTACTCGGGAACGCTGCGCTACATGCTGCCGTGGCTGCCCGACGACGTGGAGGAGATCGACGGACTGTTCGGCGGCGATTGCTGGCCCTACGGCGTCGAGCCCAACCGTCCGACGCTCGAAGCGCTGGTGACCTACATGGTCGAGCAGGGTTTAATTCCCGAACACATCCCGGTCGAGAAACTGTTTGTCACAACCTACGGGTAAGATACCGCCTCGCTCGAAGGGGAGAATGCCGATGAAACGAGTGCTCTGCGCCGCGATTGGTGTAGCGACGATCAGCATGTGCGGGTTGGCGTTCGGTGCCGATTACGCGCCGATCGACTGCGCCAAGCCGACGTCGGCCGCAGATCGCACCATCTGCAGAAATTACGCGCTCGGCCAGGCTGAAGCGCGCATGGCGACGCTCTACGGCATCGACATGTCCCTGGTCGCCATGGGCCAGCGCGGCGATATTGGCGATGCGCAGAAACAGTGGCTGAAAACGCGCGAAGCCTGCGGCGCCAATGTCGGCTGCCTGACCAAGTCCTACAGCGACCGCATCGGGCAATTGAACAAGGTGATCGAGGACATTGCGTCCCACGGTCCGTATTGATCGGACCGCGGGCCCCATTGCTCGGCCCCCGCCCCAGATCTTGATCCAATTCGATTGAATCGGATCAAGGTCTAGATTTTCCTTTGAGCATGATCCCTAGGGTCAAAACTCGAGGGCATGCTTATCCGAAAACCGGTTTCCACCGCGGATCAAGTCCGAGGGCAGGCATTTTCGGGATCATGCTCAGACCGCTTTCAGGTGAGCGTCCTTGCGCTTGTAGAGATCCTCGTCGGCATAGCCCATCGTCTCCGGCTTGCCGCGGCCGAGCATGACCTGAAAGTAAACCGGGCCGAGCGAGTCGTTCTGATAGCCGTGGATCACGCCGGCCGGACAGGAGATGCACTCCCACGGTCCTAGCCGAGTGGTGATGCGCTTGCCGGCTTCGTCCTCGACAAACACGTCGAGAAAACCCTGCAGCACGAAAAAGCACTCCTCGACCTCATGGGTATGCGCGGCGTTGCCCTGGCCGGGCTCCACATACATGACCGACAGCGTAAAATTTCCGGCCGGGATCACGCTCGGATCGCCGTGCTTGCCGGAGCCGCCGGCGCCGATGAAGCGGTGCTGGGCGCGCTTATAGCCTTCAATCTTGGCGTCCTCGAACGCCGCCCAATCCGGCTTCTTCTCTTTGAAGCGGCCGACGTATTGTTTCATGATCTCTTCGATCGGAACGCCCTCAAGCTCCTTTGGGCGCGGATGGCGGGCGACGGACATGGGATACTCCTGCGTATCGGTGCGCTGGCGGTGAATCTAGGCTTGCAGCCCGCAGGCCGTCAATGAAGCGTGCGGCATCAGCACCTATGAAATTCTGGAAGCAGACTCCCTCATTGATCGCTTGCCCGCAAAGGGAAGTCCAAAAATGGCAGGTAAGCAATCAATGAAAGATTGCGGCCAAAGCAGCGCGCGTCTCAACTTAATTGACCGGCGGAGGCCCTACTTCCGCGCCTCCTGCACAAGCTGCCAGACTGCGCCCGGCGTGAGCGGCAGCGCGCGCGGCTCGACGCGCAACGAACTGAGCGCATCGGCGATGGCGTTGGCGATGATGCCGCCGACCGAGATGATACCGCCTTCGCCGGCGCCCTTGGCGCCGAGCGGGTTGACCGGCGATGGATGCGACTCCATCACGTAGCCGCGGATTTTCGGAAAGTCGCTCGCGGTCGGCACCAGATAATCGGCGAGTGAGCCGGTGAGCAGCTGCCCATTCTCATCGTACATCAGATGCTCAAGAAACGCGCCGCCGAGGCCTTGGACTGTGGCGCCGACGAGCTGGCCCTTGAGCGTGAGCGGGTTGATCATGCGCCCGCAATTCTCCACCGCGACATAATCAAGGAGCGCGACGTGTCCGGTCTTGATATCGACCGCGACATGGGCCGCGTGGGCGCCATAGGACCACGTGTGCTTGTGGTTTACGAATG
>JASHVN010000159.1 GCA_030044555.1 Xanthobacteraceae bacterium
GACGCCAGCAAACCCAAATCCAGGAGAACACTACAATGGCTGCCAAGGAAGTCAGGTTTTCCGTCGATGCGCGCGACAAGATGTTGCGCGGCGTCGACATTCTCGCCAACGCCGTGAAGGTGACGCTCGGCCCCAAGGGCCGCAACGTCGTGCTCGATAAGTCGTTCGGCGCTCCCCGCATCACCAAGGACGGCGTCACCGTCGCCAAGGAGATCGAGCTCGACGACAAGTTCGAGAACATGGGCGCGCAGATGGTGCGCGAGGTCGCGTCCAAGACCTCCGACATCGCCGGCGACGGCACCACCACCGCCACGGTTCTCGCCGCCGCGATCGTCAAAGAGGGTTCCAAGGCGGTTGCCGCCGGCATGAACCCGATGGATCTCAAGCGCGGCATCGATCTCGCGGTGGAAGCCGTAGTCGAGGAGCTGCAAAAGAACTCGAAGAAGATCACCTCCAACGACGAAATCGCCCAGGTCGGCACCATCTCGGCCAACGGCGATCAGGAAATCGGCCGCTTCCTCGCCGACGCCATGAAGCGGGTCGGCAACGAAGGCGTGATCACGGTCGAAGAGGCCAAGAGCCTGGAGACCGAGCTCGACGTGGTCGAGGGCATGCAGTTCGACCGCGGCTACATCTCCCCCTACTTCATCACCAACGCCGACAAGATGCGCGTGGAGATGGAGGACCCCTACATCCTCATCAACGAGAAGAAGCTGTCCGCGCTCAACGAACTGCTGCCGCTGCTTGAGGCCGTGGTGCAGACCGGCAAGCCGCTGCTCATCGTCGCCGAGGACGTGGAAGGCGAGGCGCTCGCCACGCTGGTGGTCAACAAGCTGCGCGGCGGCCTGAAAGTCGCCGCCGTGAAGGCGCCCGGCTTCGGCGATCGCCGCAAGGCCATGCTGCAGGACATCGCCGTCCTCACCGCCGGCCAGGCGATCTCTGAAGATCTCGGCATCAAGCTCGAGAACGTGACGCTGCAGATGCTCGGCAAGGCCAAGAAGGTGACGATCGACAAGGAGAACACCACGATCGTCAACGGCGCCGGCAAGAAGGCCGACATCGAGGCGCGCATTGCCCAGATCAAGGCGCAGATCGAGGAGACCACCTCCGACTACGACCGCGAGAAGCTGCAGGAGCGGCTGGCCAAGCTCGCCGGCGGCGTCGCGGTGATCCGCGTCGGCGGCGCCACCGAGGTCGAGGTGAAGGAGCGCAAGGATCGCGTCGATGACGCGATGCACGCCACCCGCGCCGCGGTCGAGGAAGGCGTGCTGCCCGGCGGCGGCGTGGCGCTCCTGCGCGCCACCGAGGCGCTCAAGAAGATCCGCACCCAGAACGACGATCAGAAACACGGCGTCGACATCGTGCGCAAGGCGCTCTCCGCCCCGGCACGCCAGATCGCCGTCAATGCCGGTGAGGACGGTTCGGTCATCGTCGGCAAGATCCTGGAGAAGGAGCAGTACGGCTTTGGCTTCGACGCCCAGGGCGGTGACTACGTCGACATGGTGAAGAAGGGCATCATCGATCCGACCAAGGTTGTGCGCCAGGCATTGCAAGGCGCGTCGTCGGTCGCCGGCCTGCTCATCACCACCGAGGCGATGGTCGCCGAGCTGCCGAAGAAGAAAGAGGCGATGCCGCCCATGCCTCCGGGCGGCGGAATGGACTTCTAAGAAGTCCGCCAATAGATCTAAATTCGGGGGCGCGGCCGCAAGCCGCGCCCCTTTTTCATTGTTCGGGACAAGGGTAAAATCGCTCGCGAATAGAGGCTGTCCGACATGAATGTCCAACTTCCCATGCACATGGACCCACAGGCCTTCCTGGCCTGGGTGCAGGGTCGCGAGGAACGCTATGAACTCGATCGGGGGCGCGTAATCATGATGACGGGCGGCTCGCGTGCGCACTGGCAGATCACTGCCAATTTATTGCGCACCATCGAGGCAAGTCTCGATCGTAAGCGGTTCGTGGCATTACCCGAATTCGGCGTCAGCTTAGGTACCAACTCGTTGCGATTTCCCGACGTCGTGGTCGACGTTGCCGGCGGGCCTTCAGGCGACCTGACTGCGACTGCCCCCCTGCTCATCGCGGAGGTGCTTTCGCCCTCCTCCGAACGCGTCGACCTGGGCGATAAGGCTGCCGAATACCTGCGGTTGTCCAGCCTTTCTGCCTATCTGGTCTTCGCTCAGGATGAGATGAAAGCTTGGGTCTGGAAACGCGGAGCGGAAGGGTTTGCTCCGGGCGCCGACGTGCTCGAAGGCATGGAGGCAGTCGTCCGCGTCGACGCTCTCGGGATCGACCTGCCCTTCTTAGAAATTTACGCCCAGGTTCGACTGAGCGAATAGGTTCGACTGAGCGAATAGGCGCGATTGGAGCGAATAGCGTTTCGCTCCTCGCGATGACGGCTCAAGCGTTGCCGGCGGTCAATCCCAGAATCCGCCGCGCCTCACTCGGCGTGGCGACGTGGTCGCCCAGCACCTCGATGATCTTTGCCGCCTTCTCGACCAGCGCGGCATTGCTCGGCGCGAGCTTGCCCTTTTCCAGATAGATGTTGTCCTCGAGACCGACGCGCGGATGGCCGCCGAGCAGCACGGCTTGCGCCACCATCGGGAATTGGTGCAGCGAAATACCGAACGCGAACCACGACGCGTCCGCCGGCAGCAGGCTGCGCATGTAGGTCATCGCCTCGGGCGTCGCCGGCTGCCCCCAGGAAATGCCGAGGCAGATCTGAAACATGCCCGGCGGCTTGACATAGCCGTTCTCGAGGAAGCGCTTTGCGAGCAGCAGATGCCCGGTCTCGAACACTTCCAGCTCCGGCGTGACACCGGCATCCTTGATCGCCAAGGCCATGGCCTGCAGGTGCTTGGGCGTATTGACGAAGACACGGTCGCCCATGTTGAGGCTGCCCATGTCGAGACTGCAAATATCGGGCTTCAACTCGATGACGTGGCGGACGCGCTCTTCCGGCGAGCGGAGCACGCTGCCGGGACCGGGCTTCGACGGGTCGGCGTCGTCGTGGGTGAAGCGCGCGCCCGGGCCTGTCGTCAGGTTGATGAGCACGTCGG
>JASHVN010000160.1 GCA_030044555.1 Xanthobacteraceae bacterium
TTGACGATGCGGCCGAGAATTTTCGCAGCTTCGAGGTTGCCGTTGGCGACCGGCGCCGAGACCATGTCGACGATCAGGTCGACGCCCTTGCCGTCCGTGGCTTTTTTGACGTCCTCCGGCCAATCCGGCTTGCTGGTATCGATGGCGACATCGCCGCCGTATTCGGCGAGGCGCGCCCGGCGCGCCGCGTTGGTGGAACTCCCCATCACCAGCGAGGCGCCCATCAGCTTGCCGATCTGCATGCCCATCAGGCCAACGCCGGAGCTTGCGCCTTGGATGAGAAGCGTTTCGCCGCGCTTGAGCCGACCGGCGGTGACAACCGCGTTATGCATAGTCTGCAGCGCCACCGGAAAGCAGGCGGCCTGCTCGTAAGTCATGTTGTTGCCGGGGATGCGGTGCGCGCGCCCCGTATCGGTAACGGCATATTCGGCAAAGCCGCCGGGCGCCGAGGCCATGACGCGATCGCCCGGCTGGAAGTCCTTCACCTCATCGCCGACAGCTTCGACTTCGCCCGAGCATTCGAGGCCGATACGCGCGCCGACGCCGCCGACGCTGCCGTGCTGAACGCCGGACGCGACCATCAGGTCGGCGCGGTTGAGGCTCGAAGCGCGCACGCGGATCAAGACTTCGTTGGGCTTCGGCACGGGCTTCGGCACATCGCGCACCTCGACGCCATGTTCGCCCAAAACTGCAGCTTTCATCGCGGCTCCTCCACGTCTTGCGGACTTCTTAAATATGGCGGCAGGATATACTTTACCGGCTCAGGCCGTCCACGCTTCGCGTGAAGGCAGAACGGCATCGGTAGAACGGAGGACGCGCCTTGCACGCTCATCTTGTCGGCAGCATCGGTCTCGACACGGTGGATGACGTTTTTCACACCGTGGGATCGCTGCTCGGCCCCTATTTGCGCCGCGTTCCAGACGGCGAAGTCGGCGGGCGCAAATTGTGGATCAGCTGGCAATATCCGCTTCTGCGCGCGAACGTATTTCTGCGGCCGGACCCCTCCGGCGCGATCCGCCCGACCAATCGGTTTCCGCTGCTGACATTGGCAGACGGCGTGGCGCCGGCCGACGTGCATTTCGGCGAGCTCGGCTATGCCCGCGAAGCGCGCGCGTCCTATCTCGACTTCGTTGCCGCGCGCGCCAACGGCACATTGCCCGCAGACATGCGCTTTCAGGTCTGCCTGCCGACACCGTTCGCAGTCGTCGGCTCGGTCGTCGTGCCCGCAGCGCTGCCAGCGGTCGAAGCGGCCTATGAGCGCGCCATGCTGGCTGAGGTCGCCGCATTGGGCCGGCACATTCCGCACGGCGACCTGTGCATCCAGTGGGATGTCTGCAACGAGATGGTGCTGTGGGACGGACAGAAGACCGATGCAGTGCCGGGCGCAGATATTCCACGCGACAAGCTCATCGAGCGCATGCAGCGGCTCTGCGCCGCTGTGCCCGACGATGTCGAACTAGGCTTGCACCTTTGTTACGGCGATTTCGGCGCCAAACATTTCGTCGAGCCCAAGAACGCGGCGCGGATGGTCGATCTCGCCAATACACTGGCGCGGTCAATCGCCCACAAGCTCGCCTATATCCATATGCCGGTGCCGGTCGAGCGCAGCGACGATGCATTCCACCGCCCGCTTTGCGACCTCAAGCTCACCAACGGCACCGAGCTTTTTCTCGGCCTCGTCCATGCCAAGGACGGCGTCGAGGGCACGCGGGCGCGGGTGGCGGCGGCGCGCCGCTACGCGCCGGAATTCGGCATTGCCACCGAATGCGGCATGGCGCGCGCTAGGTCGGAGGCGACGGTACGCGAACTTCTCAACATCCACGCCGAAATCTGTCGGAACGGCTGAGCGATATGGCCCGCAACGTTTATCTCGTCGGCAGCGTGCCGCTTAAAAGCGCCGGCGAGGTCTTCACGACAGTGAGTGCCGCGCTCGGCTCGCGCATCAAGCGTCTGCCGGACGGCGAGACCGGCGAGCGCAGCGACTGGATCACCTGGCTCGAACCGGTGTTTTCCGAACATCCTGCGTTGCAAAAATCCGGCGAATTTTTTCGCGTGCACAGTAGCGGCACCGGACGCGAACGCTATGCGCTCAGGCCGGGCATCGCCGCTGGCGACATTCGTTTCGATAATCTGTTTTACGCCGACATCGCCCAGCAATCCTACGCCGAATTCAAGCGGCTCAAGGCGGCAGGCAAAATTCCCGCCGGCACAAAATTCCAGGTCGATCTGGTGCCGGCGCACTCGGTCATCTGGTTGTTTCTGGTCGAGGCCCTGCACGCGCCGATTGATCCGATCTACAACGACGCGCTCAAGCGGGAGATCGACCGGATCGTCGCCGCAATCCCCCACGAGGAGTTGGCGATCCAATTCGACGTCGCCTCCGCGGTGTTCGCGCGGCTTGAGCGCAACGAAGCGTCGAGCTACGGCAGCACCAAGGCGGAGATGCAGGAGAAATTCAGCAACATCCTGGTCGATATCGGCAATCGGGTGCCGGCCGACATCGACCTCCTCTATCACCTTTGCTACGGCGACTCGAACCACCGGCACGTCGTGGAGCCGAGCGACATGAGCGACATGGTCGAATTCGCCAACCGCGTCTCACGCGAGATCAGGCGGCCAGTGCAGCTCATCCACATGCCGGTGCCGCGCGACCGCGCTGACGATGCCTATTTCGCTCCGTTGCAACGGCTGGCGCTGCGTCCCGAAACCGAGCTCTGCCTCGGCCTCGTACATCACACCGACGGCGTCGAGGGTAGCAAAAAACGCCTCACCACCGCAAAAAAGTACGCCAAGACCTTTTCCATCGCGACCGAATGCGGCTTTGGCCGCCGCGACCCACGCACGATCCCGGAGCTTTTGCGTATCCACGCCGAGGTCGCTGACTTGGACTGAGGCGCTGAGAGACTGAGGCGCTGAGAAAATGTCCGCCGTCACGGCGGTGCATGTCGGCCCTCCCATTTTTAGCCACGTCCTATACCATTGCGGCATGCACCGATGCAGATATAGTCGGGCGCAGCCGGGCAGAACCGAATGAATAAGGTGCAACATGGCGGCGAATGACGCGATCCCCACAATCGCGTCCCTGTGCAGAGCCATTTCACAAAGATAAATCGCGTCTAAAACGGGAGCATCATGTCCTTCGGTCCATTGACTACGACAAGCGTCGGCAGCTTTCCGCGGCCTACCTGGCTCGCGCACACCAAGCGCAATCAACTCACCTACCGGCTCGACGGCGCCGAGCTCAAAGAAGGCATGGACGATGCCATGGCGCTCGTCATTCGCGAGCAGGAAGATCTCGGCCTCGACGTTCTGACCGACGGCGAGATGCGGCGCGCGACTTTCGTGTTCCATATCGCCGGGCAATGGGACGGGGTCGACATCGAGCAGCAAGTCGAAAAGAAGATTTACCGCAACCGCGAAGCAAACCGCCTGGTGCCGCGCATTACCGGCAAAATCGCGCGGCGCGCGCCGGCCACCGTCGACGATCTGCGCACCGCAAAGGCGCATACCGGTCGCCCGATCAAAATGGCAGTGCCCGGCCCGATGACGGTGATCGACAGCTCGGCGAACGAATTCTATGACGACGAGGAGGAACTCGCGTTCGACATCGCTGCCGCGCTCAACACCGAGCTGCGCGAACTGCAGGCGACCGGCGCCGACGTGCTGCAGATCGACGAGCCGGCGATGACGCGCTACCACGACAAGGTGCACGCCTACGGGGCGAAAGCGCTCGACCACTGCCTCGACGGCATCACCGTGCCGACGATCGTGCATCTTTGTTACGGTTATCCGGGCGGCGGCGGCCTGCAGCATCAATACAAATATGAGGGCGTACTGCCATCGCTGATGCAGACCCGCATCAGCGGCTTTCACGTCGAGTTCGGGCGCAGCACGTTCGATCCCGCGGTGCTGCGACTTTGCGGCGACCGCATCGTCATGTTCGGGTGCATCGATCCGGGCGATTCGCCGGTGCCGACCGTTGACGCGGTCGAACGGCGCATCGGCGAAGTGCTTAAAGTCCTCGATCCGAAGCAGGTGTGGCTTGCGCCCGATTGCGGGCTGATGACCATCAGCCGCGAATTGGCGCGCGACAAACTTGCCGTCATGGTGGAGGCGGCAAAGCGGCTGCGAGCCACTATCTAATGGGGAAATAGCGGATTACCCTTCGCTGATCCGCCCCGCGCTGGTAGGATGGATCATGAACCAGGCCGTCCGTCCGCAAATTCTTGCCTCGGCTTGTCCGCACGACTGCCCGTCGACCTGCGCGCTTGAGATCGAGGTGTTTGATAAGCACTCCATCGGCCGGGTGCGCGGCGCAGCGGCGAACGCCTATACGGCCGGTGTGGTCTGCGCCAAGGTCGCCCGATACGCCGAGCGCGTGCATCACCCCGACCGGCTGCTCCATCCGCTGCGGCGCATCGGCCCAAAGGGCTCAGGCGAATTCGCGCCGATCTCCTTCGACGACGCGCTCGATCTCGTCGCCGAGCAGTTCGTCCGCGCCGAGCAGGCGCATGGCT
>JASHVN010000004.1 GCA_030044555.1 Xanthobacteraceae bacterium
ACACCGCCTGCGCTCAGCATGAAGGCAAGCGATAAAGCGTGAGCCGTCCGTATTTCGTTTAGTCCCAAAACACGCGCCGCCGTCGCGGCGGCCGCCACCGGCGCCGCAAGATACGTCGGCCAGATGCCACGGTAGAGAATCTGCGGGCCGCTCACCGCCATGCCGATACGCGTCATGATCTCAGTGCCGGCCCAGACAGCGCTGGCGATCTCCTCAGCATCGAATTTTTGCGCGTGCGCCGCCAGCAACAGCGCGACCGGAACGATTCCGGCGCTTGGCGTGGTGCACGACGGTAGATGGATGTCGTCGATCTCGGTGAGCCGGATCGCCGCGGCATACCGTCCGATCCGGTCGGTCAGCGACGCCGGCTCGCCGAACCTCTGCAACGCTTTTCCCTCGGGGATACGCGTGCCGGCGAGCGCTGCCATAACCGTATCGGTGGAATGCAGCCGCAGCCGCTCGCGCTCACCCGCGGGCAACGCCGACGCTTTGGCGCCGCTGACAAAGGAGGCAAGTCGACCAATGACACTCATTGCATGATTGCCCGTCACAATGTGAATTGGCTATCCATAGCAAACTCATGGCAGAAAGGCGCTGGGGAGAAGAAATGCCACCCGAACTCAACGAGACGCACGATCCCGCACGGCGGAGCTTTGTCGAAAGCGCCAACACGCCCGGGTGCGATTTTCCGATTCAGAATCTGCCATTCGGCGTTTTTCGCGCTGCCAAAGGGCAAAAGCCGCGAATTGGCGTCGCGATCGGCGACCAGGTTCTCGATATCGCGGCGGCGGGCGGGTCGTTCGCCGGACCGGCCGCCGAGGCGGCGCGGGCCTGCGCCGCCGCTTGCCTCAACGATCTCATGGCGCTCGGCCCGCAGGCCTGGTCGGCGTTGCGATTGGCGCTGTCGCGCGGATTGAGCACGGACCGAGAAGACAAAGGCTTTCGCCAGTATCTCACGCCGATGGCGCAGGCGGAGATGGTGTTGCCGGTGGAGGTCGGCGACTTCACCGATTTCTTCGCCTCGATCTTTCACGCCACCAATGCGGGACGGATGTTTCGGCCGGACAATCCGCTGATGCCGAACTACAAATACGTGCCGGTCGCCTATCACAGCCGTACCTCGTCGATCATCGTGAGCGGGACCGCGTTCAACCGTCCGCGCGGCCAGCGCAAAGCGCCGAACGAAGAGGCGCCGAGCTACGGCCCTTCGCGCAATCTCGATTTTGAGCTTGAACTCGGCATGTATATCGGCGCGTCGAGCAGGCTCGGCGAACCCATTCCCGTTGGCAAAGCCGCGGAGCACATTTTCGGTTTTTGTCTGCTCAACAACTGGTCGGCGCGCGACGTGCAAGCGTGGGAATACCAGCCGCTCGGGCCGTTTTTAGGAAAGAATTTCGCGACGACGGTTTCGCCTTGGGTGGTGACGGCGGAAGCGATGGCGCCGTTCCGCACCGCGGCGTTCGCCCGCCCCACGGGCGATCCCGCGCCACTCCCTCACCTCGATGATGCCGACGATCGCGCTCACGGCGGCCTCGACATCACCATGGAAGCTTACCTCTCCACCGAGACGATGCGGCGCGCCGGGAGTGAGCCGCTGCGCGTCTCACAGACATCGTTCGCGCTGATGTACTGGACTGTCGCGCAGATGATCGCGCATCACACCTCGAATGGCTGCAATCTCGCCGTTGGCGACCTGCTGGGATCGGGCACTGTCTCGGGACCGGAGAAATCGAGCTGGGGCAGTCTCCTGGAACTCACCGCGCGCGGCCGCGAGCCGATCGCGCTCCCTGGCGGCGAGCAGCGCGGTTTCATCGAGGATGGCGACGAGATCATCTTTCGCGGCTTTTGCGAAAGAGACGGCTTCGCCCGCATCGGTTTCGGCGAGTGCCGCGCCGTGGTGCTGCCGGCAAAGTAAATCGGTCAACCGATCGTCAGCCAGGCGACGAGCGCGCCGCAGAGCTGTACGCAACCGCCTGCGATCATGGCGGCACGCAAGCCGTCGGCGCCGCCCTGCCAGACGGCGAAAATCGTGCCCAGGCACGCAACACCAAGCGTCGCGCCGACCATACGCGCGACGTTGATTAGCGCCGATGCCGTCCCCGAGCGCGCCGCGCTCACCGCGTCGACAGCGACCGACATCAGCGGTCCGGTATTCAGGCCCATGCCGATGCCGACGACGGCGAGGCCGATCTCCGCGATCGCGAGCGGCGCGCCGGCGCTGCTCGCCGCCACGATCAACAGACCGCAGCCGATCAACGCCGTGCCGCCCGCCGTCATGGCGCGCACGCCCACGGATTGCGCCAAATGGCCGGACCGCGGCGAAATGAGGAAGAACAAGAGCGCGCAGGGCATGAGCGCAAAGCCCGCGCTCTGCGCCGTCAACGCCCCGGAGGATTGCCAAACAAGCGGCAGCAGAAAGATCAGCCCGTAGGCGCCAAAGGTCATCGATGCGGTCGCGACGACGGCGCCGCCGAAGGCCGGCTTGCCGAACAGATCGAGCGGCACCAGCGCCGCCGCCTTGTTTCGCCACTCGACGAACAAAAACACGAGAAGCGCCAGAACAGAGAAGATGAAGGCCACAATTGCGGAGCGCCCGTCAGCGTGGCTGGCGATCGCCGCATAGACAAAACCGCCGAGAAAGACCGCGCCCAGGATTTGGCCCGGCAGATCAAAATGACGCCCGCCCGGATCGGCGGATTCCGGCACCACCGCAGCGGAGAGCGCCAATGCGGCAAGCGCAATGGGCACCGCCAGCCAAAACACGCTTGGCCAGCCGAACCAGCCGATAAACAGTCCGCCGAGCGTCGGGCCAATGACGAAGGCGAGGCCGTTGCAGCTCGCCCACACGCCGAGCGCGCGACGGCGCGCCGCCTGTTCGGTCCACACCACGCGGACGATCGCCAGCGAAGCGGGCAACAACAATGCGGAGCCGATTCCCGCCGCGGTACGCGCCGCAATGAGAAAACCGGCGGACGGCGCGAAGGCGCAGGCGACCGAGGCAACGGCCAAAATCGCGGCGCCAAACTGGAAGGCACGCCGCCGCCCATAGAGATCGGCCATAAGGCCGCCAGTCAGAAGCAGCGTCGCATAAGACAGATTGTAGGCATCGAGGACCCATTGCAGCGCCGGGATCGAGGCCCGAAAGGCGCGGCCGATGGGCTGCATCGCCAGGTTCACCACCGACGTGTCGACCTGCGCGACCAGGACGCCAAGGCACAATGTGAGAAGGACGAGCGCCCGGCGCTCGCTGCGGGTGGTCGCCGGCCGGATATCCGTGATGATCGGGGTCATGTCATTCATCGGAAGTCCTTTCACTTTTGAGGACTCCCTAAGACAGCCCTCCTGACAGCATTCTGTCAGGAGGGTAGACTTCGGCTGCCATCATCACGGACTTGTCATGCGCCGCTCCGACCGTCTCTTCGACGTTATTCAGGCTTTGCGAACGGCGCGGAAGCCGATGACCGCCGCCGCTTTGGCCGAGCGGCTCGAGGTCACGGTGCGGACGATCTATCGGGACGTGGCGACGCTGCAGGCGCGGCGGGTGCCGATCGAAGGCGCGGCGGGACTGGGTTACGTGCTCCGCCGCGGCTTCGATCTGCCGCCGTTGATGTTCACAGCCGACGAAATCGACGCCATTGCGGTCGCGATGCGCATGCTTCATCGCACCGGCGATCACGGCCTGCAGAGCGCGGCGGAGAGCGTGCTGTCGAAGGTAACGGTCGCGCTTCCCGACTCGTTGCGCGACCATCTGGCCGCGCCGCAATTCTTCGTCTCACGCGACGGCGCGCCACGGCCGCCCGTCGCCGATCTAGCGGCGATCCGAACGGCGATCCGCGAGGAACGTAAGCTGCAGATCGCCTATAGCGACGAGAAGGGCGAGCGCACCCGGCGTGTCATCTGGCCGATTGCGATCGCGTATTACGCCGAGTCGACGCTGGTCAGTGCGTGGTGCGAGCTGCGCGACGACTTCCGCCATTTTCGCGCCGATCGGATCTTGAAATTCGCTGCGCTCGATGAGCGCTTTCCAGTCCGCGGCAAAACGCTGTTCGCCCGTTGGCAGGCGCGCTTCGGTACCGACGACAAGGCTGCTTCCAGCACCCGGCCCCGATCTTCGCTGCCGCAGCAACGCAGCTGAGGTCGGCTACTTATTGCTTTGTTGCACCGGCACCCATTTCTGCAGCCGCTTTCCGGTATCGACTTCGCCCGTATAATAATTGCCGTGCGAGTCGAAGGCGCCGACATGCACCCAATGAAATTCGCCGGCATTGCGGCCGGGGCCGCCGAACGTATCGACGACCTGCCCGTCCGCGCGGCGTACGGTTTGCATCACATTGTTGGTGCCGTCGATCAAAACGAAATAGTCTTGCGCTTTATCTAACGGGGAGAATGCCATGCCCCAGGTCGAACCTGAGCCCCTGGTCTTCGGAGCAAAGACGAACTGGCGCACGAAGGTCCCATCCTTGTGAAAGACCTGGATGCGATTGTTGATGCGGTCGCAGACATACACCAGGCCGTCTTTGGACAGCG
This sequence comes from Xanthobacteraceae bacterium, assembly GCA_030044555.1. Taxonomy (GTDB): domain Bacteria; phylum Pseudomonadota; class Alphaproteobacteria; order Rhizobiales; family Xanthobacteraceae; genus BOG-931. Next base: position 4,528 of record JASHVN010000004.1, read on the forward strand.
CGATGCAGTGCACTGGATTGCCGAATTGCGGCGAGTCGGGATTGTATTTCGACAAAATCTGATCAGTCGGCGGCCGACCATAGGCGCCCCAAATCCGTTTGATTGCGCCCGTATCGGCATCGAGCACCGCCACGCGGTGATTGCCGTAACCGTCGGCGGCGTAGATCTCATTGGCCGCGGCGTCGAAGGCAAGGCCGCCGACCTCGCCAAACTGGCTCAAATCGGTGCTCGAGGTCAGCGGACCGCGGCGGCCGAACTCTTTGACGAATTTGCCGTCAGTGGTGAACTTGAGCATCATGTTGTCGCCCCGGCCGTTGCCGGTGAGCCAGACGAAACCCTTGTTGTCGACAAGAATGGAATGCTCCTGCAGCGGCCAGTCGTAGCCGAGATTGTCGCCGGGCCCGCCCCAAGCCTTCACCACGTCGCCGGCCTGATTGAAGACCAGCACCGATGGCGCCGGCACGCAGCACTTTGAGCGCGGCGGCGTGAGCGCGGCGCCTTTCTCATCGGGAGTGAGCGAGCGCGGCCGCTGGAACACCCAGATGTTGTCATTGGCATCAACCGTCAGGCCGCCGACCTGCCCGATGATCCAGTTGTTCGGCAGCGGTTTCGGCCAGAATGGATCGACTTTGAACTGCGGCCCCGCGGCGAACGCAGGCATCATGCCTGCGAACAAGAGCAACGCGGTGATCGCAGCGCGTGCGCGCAGCCTCAAGCGAGCGTGGATCATTGTTCCTCCCGTATATTCCTGGATCGCATTGTGCGGCTTTGCTGCGCGCATATAATCACAATCGAAGAACGCCCGCGAACGCTAAAAAGCCAACACCGCGATTGAGAAGAGTGCATCCGTGAACATGTCCCAGCAACGCCAATTGGCGGAAGACTTTCGCAAACTGCATCGCGCACCGCCGATTTTGCTGTTGCCGAATGCCTGGGACCCGATGAGCGCGCGCATCTTCGAAGCCGCCGGGTTTCCGGCGGCGGCGACGACGAGCGGCGGGCTCGCCTGGGCGCTCGGCTATCCCGACGGCGAGAAGGCGCCATGGGCTGAAGTTGTCGCGGCAACGCGGCGGATGGTCGAGGCGGTGCGCGTGCCGCTGACCGCCGATATCGAAACCGGCTACGGCGACACACCCGACGAGATCGCGCGCAACGTCACCGACATCATCGGCGCCGGCGCGGTCGGGATCAATCTCGAGGATGGCACGCCGCAGCCGCAACAGCCGGTAAGGACCATCGAAGACGCCGCTTCGCGCATACGCGCAGCGCGGGCCGCGGCAGACGCCGCGGGCGTGCCCATCGTGATCAACGCGCGCGTCGATCTCTACCTTAAACATGTCGGCGATGAAACGACGCGCTTTAGCGAAACGGTCCGGCGTGCCGAAGCGTATCTGGCGGCGGGCGCAGATTGTATCTTCGTCTTTGCCGTTGCCGACATGGACCTGATCAGGAAGCTCACCGCGGCCATCAAGGCGCCGGTCAACATGGTCGGACGCGCCGGCATGCCGGGATTAAAGGCGCTCGAAGCGGCAGGCGTCGCGCGCGTCAGCATCGCCTCGGGCGCGACCCTGCCCGTCATGTCGCTGATTGCGCGCATCGGCGAAGAACTGGCGCAAAAGGGCGAGTTCGATATGCTCAAGGCAACGATGACACGCGTCGAAGCACAGAAACTGTTCGCGAGGAACGAAGGAGAGGATCGATGACAATGCGCGCACGCCTGGATTTTCGCAAAGCATCGCCGCAAGGCGCCAAGGCGATGGGCGAGCTGCATGCCTTCATCCATCGCTGCGGCCTCGAACACACGCTGCTCGAACTGGTCAAGCTGCGCGCGTCGCAGATCAACGGCTGCGCCCACTGCATCGACATGCACACCAAGGAGCTGCGCGTCGCGGGCGAAAGCGAGCAGCGCCTTTATCTGCTCAATGCCTGGGAGGAATCGCCGTTCTACAGCGACCGCGAACGCGCGGCGCTCGCCTGGACCGAGGCGCTCACGCTGATCACCGAGGACCATGTGCCGGATGAGGTGTACGAGCAGGCGCGGGCGCAGTTTTCCGAAGAAGAGCTGACCAACCTGACGCTGGCGATCATCGCCATCAACGGCGCCAACCGGCTCAACATCGCCTTCCGCACCGTGCCGGGAAGTTATCGCGTGCCGGTCCGGCACGCGGCGGAGTGAGCCTTCGTTCACCGTCATCCTGAGGCGCGAGCGAAGCGAGCCTCGAAGGATGCGGCCCGGGCGCTTCGGCTTCGCCCCAGCGAAATCGGCTTTGCCGATTTCGAATTTAACCTGTCCAAGTCGGCTATAGCCGACTTGGTTGGCTCGGCGCTTGCGCGCCGAGCACCTCAGGGTAACGGTCCGCCTCAATGAATCTCCGGCTCCGCAATCCGCTCCGTGCCGCCCAGGAAATCGAAGTCGCAGCCCTCGTCGGCCTGGCCGATATGGTCTGAGAACATCGCGCCGTAGCCGCGCGGATATTTTGCCGGCGGCGCTTTCCAGGCCGCGCGGCGGCGTGCCAACTCTTCGTCGGCCACGTGCAGGTGGATCTTTCGCGCCGCCACGTCGACCTCGATTTCATCGCCGGTCTGCACAAAGGCGAGCGGGCCGCCGACAAAGCTTTCCGGCGCCACGTGCAGGATGCAGGCGCCGTAACTGGTGCCGCTCATGCGCGCATCGGAAATCCGCAGCATGTCGCGCACGCCAGCCTTCAAGAGCTTTTTCGGGATCGGCAATTGTCCCCATTCCGGCATGCCAGGGCCGCCCTTCGGGCCGCCGTTTTTCAGAACAAGCACATGGTCGGGCGTGACCTCGAGATCGTCGCGGTCGACCTCACGCGCCATGTGGTCGTAATCCTCGAACGCGATCGCCTTGCCGCGATGATGCAGCAAGCGTTTCTCCGCGGCGGCCGGCTTCATCACGCAGCCGCGCGGCGCCAGGTTGCCGGTGAGCACGGCGGTTGCGCCCTCGGGATAAAGCGGGTCCACAAGCGCATGGATCACGTCGGGCAGATGCACACCGGCGCCGGAAATATTATCGCCGAGGCTGCGGCCGTTGACGGTGATGCAGGACAGATCGAGCAGCTCTTGCATCTGCGCCATCAATCCGCGCAAGCCGCCGGCATAGAAGAAATCCTCCATCAGATATTTGCCGGACGGCGTGATGTTGGCGATCACCGGCACTTGCCGCGAAATCTCGTCGAAGCGCGCCATGTCAAGCGCGATGCCGGCGCGGCGGGCGAGCGCGATGACGTGGATGATGGCGTTGGTCGAACCGCCAAGCGCCATGTGCACGCGGATGGCATTGTCGAACGCTGCCGGCGTCAGGACCTTGTCGGGCGTAAAGTCCTCCCACACCATCTCGACGGCGCGGCGGCCGGCGGCGGCGCACATGCGCGGATGATTGGCGTCGGGCGCCGGGATCGACGACGCGCCAGGCAGCGCCATGCCCAGCGCTTCGGCGATCGCCATCATGGTCGCCGCCGTGCCCATGACCATGCAGGTGCCGAACGAGCGCGAGATGCCGCCCTCGATCTCATTCCACTCCTCGTCGCCGATGCGGCCGGCGCGTTTTTCATCCCAGTATTTCCAGGCGTCGGAGCCGGAGCCGAGCGTGTGGCCGCGCCAATTGCCGCGCAGCATGGGACCGGCCGGCACATAGATCGCCGGTACGCCCATGCTGATGGCGCCCATGAGCAGGCCAGGCGTAGTCTTGTCGCAGCCGCCCATCAAAACCGCGCCGTCGATCGGATGACTGCGCAACAGCTCCTCGCATTCCATGGCGAGGAAATTGCGATAGAGCATGGTCGATGGTTTGACGAACGGCTCGGCGAGCGACATCGCAGGCAGCTCGATGGGAAAGCCGCCCGCCTGATAGACGCCGCGTTTGACGTCTTCGGCGCGGGCGCGCAGGTGCCCGTGGCACGCGTTGATGTCGCTCCAGGTGTTGATGATGCCGATGACCGGCTTGCCGACCCAATCGTCGCGGTCATAACCGAATTGGCGCAGCCGCGAGCGGTGGCCGAACGAGCGCAGATCGTTCTTGCCGAGCCAGCGGTAGCTGCGAAGCTCCTCGGGCGATTTCCTTGATTGGGATGTCACGCCCCTACTCCGCGCTCGCGCCGGTGGCTTTGACCACCTTGGCCCATTTGTTGGTCTCATCGACGATGATCTTGCCGAAATCCTCCGGCGTGCCGGAAATGTTGGTGCCGCCGAGTTCGGCCAGCCGCGCCTGCATCGCCGGATCGGCGAGCGCCTGGTTTATGGTGCGGTTGAGCTTGTCGATGATCGGGCGCGGCGTCCCCTTGGGCACCGCCATGCCGAAGAAGGCGCTCGCTTCATAGCCTGGCACCGTCTCGGCCACAGTCGGCACATTCGGCAGCGCCGCCGCCCGCGTCGCCGTGGTCACCCCGAGCGCGCGCAGCTTGCCGGCCTGGATATACGCGATCGACGACGGCAGATTGTCGAACATCACCTGCACGTGGTTCGCCAGCATGTCGGTCAAGGCCGGCGCCGCGCCGCGATAGGGCACGTGCACGAGATTGACGCCGGTCATCATCATGAACAGCGCGCCGGACAGATGCACGGACGTGCCGACGCCGGAGGATGCCATATTGATCTTGCCCGGATTGGCCTTGGCGTAGGTGATGAACTCAGCAACCGTTTTCGCTGGCACCTGCGGATTGACTTCCATCACATTGGGCACGCGGATGAAGCCGGCAACCGGCGCCATGTCCTGGATGAAATTGAACGACAGATTCTTGTAAAGCGAAGCGTTGATCGCATTCGCGGGGTTGACCAGGAAAACGGTGTAGCCATCAGGCGGCGCATGCGCGGCGAGCTCGGTGGCAAGGTTATTGCCCGCGCCGGGCTTGTTCTCGATGATGAATTGCTGACCGAGCTTCTGCGACAGATATTGCCCGATCAGACGGGCACAGATGTCGGTCGAACCGCCGGGCGGGTAACCGACCAGCCAGCGCACGCTGTGGTTCGGATAATCCTCGGCGGCGCGCGCGGCACCCGAGCCGGCAATCAGGGCACACACAAAGGCGACGGTAGCCCGTCGCCAAAATCGAGTTGGCCAAAATCGAGCTGGCCGAAATCGAGCTGGCATTTCTTTCTCCCTACGCGCTCCGACCATGACCGATGGGTGCGCCGGGATAAACCTACGTGGCACCGGCGATGCCGCACAAGAGCGCTCGTGACCTTCGCAGGTCACCGAGGCGTCTTGCGGGAGCTATTGCGGGCCGATAATTTCACGCGGCCCGAACAGGCAAGGAACCGAGGACATTGCCATGATCGACTTTTATGCGTTGACCAGCCCGAACGTGCAGAAAATCTACATCCTGCTGGAAGAGACGAAGCTGCCCTACAAGGAGCATTTCGTCGACGTCTGGAAGGGCGACCAATACGACCCGAATTTCATCAAGATCAATCCGAACTCGAAGATCCCGGCCATCGTCGATCACGAAGGCCCGGGCGGCAAGTCCGTCACGATCTTCGAATCCGGCGCCATCCTGATGTACCTCGCCGAGAAGAGCGGCAAGTTTTTGCCGGCGGACGTGGCGAAGAAATACGAAGTGCTGCAATGGCTGTTCTTTCAGACCTCCGGCATCGGGCCGATGTTCGGCCAGTTTACGCACTTCAAGATGTTCGCGCCGAAGGAGAAGGATCATTCCTACTCGATGTCGCGCTACCAGACCGAAGTGAAGCGGCTCTACGAGGTCATGGAGAAGCAGCTCGCCAGGTCGGCCTATCTCGCCGGCGATGAATACACCATCGCCGACATCGCCACGTTCCCGTGGACCCGCAATCATGACGTCCAGGGCGTGAAATGGGAGGACAATCCCAATCTCGCACGCTGGTTCAAGTCGATCGACGAGCGGCCGGCGGTAAAGGCCGCGCTCGCCAAGGTCGGCGCCATCAAGTCGAACCGCGAAACCGCGAACGACGACCAGAAGGACCGCTTCTTCAATCGCGGACGTTACGCGCGGGCGTAATCGTCGTGCCCGCGCAAGCGGGCACCCATATCCCCTGTGCCGCGGACATGATCCAACGGTCCGCGACTATGGATTCCCGCTTTCGCGGGAATGACGGATGACTTCACCCGGCGGCAATTTTTTACTTTTCGGCGATCACCGGCAGGATCAAATGCGAGGCGTGCGCGCCGTCGTGATGGATCGTGTCGGTGCCCATCAGCGACGGATGATAGGGATGTGAGAACACCCCATCCGTCGCCGGTGAATCGCCATTGGCGAGTTCGAGCCGGATGCGATGGCCTTTCTTGAACACGTAGGCGACCGGCAGAACCTCGATATCGAACGCGTAAATCTCGCCCGGCGTGAGCGGCTGCGGATTTAAGTGGGTGTAGAACGGCCGCTCCGGCGTCAAGCGCGCCGCATCCTTCTCGCGATGGGAGGCTTTCAGCCATCCCTTTGATACCGGCGTATAGGCGGGCTGCTCGCCTTTTTCTCGCGAGGACGGATCTTGCGGATGTTGATCGGTGAGTTTGACGATGAATTGGGTGTCGATCGCGGTGGACGAGGCGTAAAGCTTGAGCACGATCGGCCCGATCACTTCGAGATCGGCTTCGAGCGGCGCGCTGGTGAAGGTGAGCACGCGCCGCGGTGGGTCCACCCGTCCATCCGGACCGATCACCGCAACGCCGTTGACCCATTGCCAATCCGGATAGGTGTAGCGCGTCGCCGCCTCGTCCGCCGCCGGCGGCTCGGCGGACAATCCACCGTCGTTGAGCGAGGTGACGCTGCCTGAAGGACCTTGGCGCAAATAATAGGCAAAAGGTGTCGCGCGCCGCGGCGGCCATTCCTCCTCCGCGCGCCAGGCATCGGCGCCGCGCACGTAAATCTTCACCGGCTCGGCGTCCATGAAGCCGTTGTTGGCGCCTTTAAGGTGCAGTTCATAGAACGGCAGCAATTCCTTTTCGTGAAATTCGATCTGATCGAACATGCGGTGCGCTTCAAACGTGTTGCGCGCGCCGGTGACCACGAGCTTCTTCGGCGCTTTCACCTCCTCGTAGCCGAGAATATTGCCGCGCAGGTGCAGGCCCATCTTGCCCCAATGCCCGACGGATAAAACCGGACAACGGATTCGATTGAGCCGCCAATACGGCGAGCGCACGCGCCAGAATTCATCGTCGAGCGGGTGATTGATCATTTCGCCGACGAGGTCGAATGTCATCGGCGGACGGCCGTGCTGGCCGGCGAGGCGATGCTGGTTGTCGGCGCGCAGCGACGTGTACCAGACCGAGCGATACGAGCAGTAAATGCCGCCGTGATAGTTTGAGCCGCGATACTGATCGACCAAACCGTCGTAAGGCACGATGCAGGCAAGACCCGGCGGGTTGAAGGTCGCCATCAGCCATTGCGCCATGGCGTAGTACGACTGGCCGATGCCGCCGACGCGGCCGTTGCACCAAGACTGGCTCACGATCCAAGCAATCAGTTCGACATAGTCCTGTTGCTCCTTGGGTCCCATGAATTCGAATTCACCCTCGGAACGCCCGGCGCCGCGCACATCGGCGTGCACATAGACGTAGCCCTGGCTGACGTACCATTCGACCGGACCGGTCTCACGCCAGAGAAACAGCGGGAAAGCCGGCACCTCGTCCATTTCGTACTGATAGGGCGAGGCGGCGAATAGAGCGGGGAAGCGGCCATCGGCGTCCGGCCGGTACACGCACAGCGAAATGCGCACGCCGTCGCGCATCGCCACGGTGATGCCCTTCTCCACCTTCATCGTGTACTGCGTCACTTCGTTCCCTCCCGGCATGCTTGCCGCACTCGCGCGGCTGCGGCATTGTTACCCCATCAAATAACAAATGCCCACGAGGAGGACGTCATGTATCGCTGGACACACGCTGCCGCGCTGGTTGGTGGGCTGGCCGCCGTGCTGCCGGCCGCCGCCTCGGCGCAGAACTTTCCATCGCGGCCGATCCGCGCGATTGCCTCGCAGGGTCCGGGTGGTTTGAGCGATCTGTTCATGCGTGCGGTTGCCGACGCGGTGGGCGAGGCGCATCAGGGCACCATCGTTGTCGAGGACCGCGTCGGAGCCGAAGGGACTATCGGCGCCAAGGCGTGCGCCGAATCCGCGCCGGACGGCTACACCATTTGCATTCTTCCAGGCAACGCCATCACCACCAATCCGATCATCCATCCGGAAGCGGATTTCGACCCGACCAAGGCGCTGGTGCCGATCACGCGCGCCTACTACCTGACGCAGGTGTTCGCGGTGAATGCCTCGCTCGGCGTGAAATCGTTTGCCGAGCTGGCAGCCTTGGCCAAGGCCAAGCCGAACTCGCTCAATTACATGGCGCCGGAGCTGTCGAAGGTCGCCTTCATGGAGCAGTTCAACAAGAAAAACGGCGTCGACATCGTCCGCGTGCCGTTCAAGGGTGGCGGTGACGCCGTCAACAGCATGCTCACCGGCACGACCCAGGTCGCGATCTTCGGCATCGGCAACCTGGTGTCGTTCCTGCGCGCCGGCAAGATCGTCGGCCTCGCTGTCGACGGCGATGCGCGGTCGCCGCTCGCACCCGACATCCCGACCTTCAAGGAAGCCGGCTACACTGAGCACATCACTGCAACCTTCTTCGGCATCTATGCGCCCGCCGGCACGCCCAAGCCGCTCGTCGATAAACTCTACAAGATGATTGCCGAAGTCGGCGCCAAGCCGGACTTCCAGAAAAGATTCCTGATCAGCCGCGGCCTGACCCCGGTATTCAGCTCGCCCGACCAGTTCGCCAAGGAGCTTCCCGCCGACCTCGCCGAAGCCCGCGCCGTGGTGAAGGCCTCCGGGCTTTATCCTGACGTGAAGTGAGGCATTCCCTCACCGCCGACGCGCTTGCGGAAAAAATCACGCGCGCACTGACCGGAGCGCCACAATCGAACGTGGTGCGGTTTCCGCGTTAGCTCACTGGCGCCGGCGCGGCGGGACCGTTTGCGTCGCTCTCGTTACGGCGAGCAATGACGCACTTCTGCGACTCCAAGTCGCGTGCATGACTCAGCGTCAAGCCGGCAGCGCATTCTTGCCGCCATCCCGGCGCAAAATGCTATGCTGCGGCCCGGTTCTTAGCGTGGTACCC
>JASHVN010000161.1 GCA_030044555.1 Xanthobacteraceae bacterium
CGTGCTGGAGAAAGTGCGTGAAGTCTCCGGCTGGGGACAACGCAAACTGCCCGACCGCACCGGCCAAGGCGTCGCCGTCTATTACAGCCACCTCGGCTATTTCGCCGAAGTGGTCGAGGCCGCGGTGGCGGACGACGGCGCAGTCAAGATCAACAAGGTATGGGCGGTCGGCGACATCGGCAGTCACATCATCAATCCGACTGCCGCCTACAACATGACGCAAGGCGCGATTCTCGATGGATTTGCCGAGGCGCTGCATCAGCAAATCACCATCGAAGGCGGCCGCGTCGTGGAGGCCAATTTCGATACGTTTCCGCTGTTGCGCATGGCGCAGGCAATGCCGATCGAGGTGCATTTCCTGCAAACCGACAATTCGCCAACCGGCTTGGGTGAACCACCGCTGCCGGCCGCCATTCCGGCGCTCTGCAACGCGATCTTCGCCGCGACCGGCAAGCGCATCCGCTCGCTGCCGATCGACCCCGCGATGTTAAGGCGCGAGGCTTAGCACGCAGCGCGCAGGCGTGCGGTCTCATCGACATCGAGCCGGCCCTGGCCGTCGATCGCCACGCCGTAATCGCGGCGCGCCTCCTCGGCGGTGATCAAACCGTCGAGCACATCGTCGCGTACCGCCTGCGGATCGCGGCTGCGCGGATCGCCAAAGCCGCCGCCGCCCGGCAAGCTTAAACGGATCGCATCGCGCGCTGGGACTGTTTGTCGCCCTTTCGGCCGGATCGGTTTGCCAGAGCGCAGCGCCACCGCGCCGGCGGCGCCGGCCCCGCCGCCGTTACGCCCGCGCGCCGGATTCTTCACCCGCTCGAAATTGCACAGAAGCGCAACGGGATTGGCGCCAGCCCCGCCGATCTCGATCGATTGGCCGAGGCCGCCGCGGAATTTGCCCGGCCCGCCGGAGCCCTCACGAAATTCGCGGCGATAAAACACCACAGGCGCGATGCTCTCCGTTGCTTCCACCGGGATCGTGCGCACGCCCGAAGGAAATGATGTCGCGCTCAAGCCGTCTTTGCTCGGCCGCGCGCCGGTGCCGCCGCAATGGAAAATGACCGTCGAGAACAGCGGCAACTCGTTCGCGTCAGTGCCTTCTTCTACTTCGTCGACCAGCGAGCCGCCGCCGAAAATCTGCGGATTCCACAGCGACGATGCGCCTTCGGCTGGCACGCCGCCGCGCACCGCTTGATGCAAACAGCCGGCAACAACGTCCGGCAGCATCTGTCCGACAGTGTGGCGCGCCGCCACCGGCCACGGCCGTCTGGCGTTGAGCACGCAGCCTTCCGGCGCACTGACGGTGATAGGCTCGAGCGAACCGGCATTATTAGGCACATCGGGCGCAACCAAACATTTGACGCCGAAGGCGCTGTAGGCGAGGCAATAATTGAGCACCACGTTGATGCCATAGGCCGAGGCCGGCGAGGTGCCGGCAAAATCGACATGAATGCCGTGGTCGGCAATCGTCAGCGCCGCATTGAGAACGAGCGGCTTGTCGTAACCGTCCATGGTCACGCTGTTGCGATAGGTGCCGCGCGGCAAGGCGCGGATGCGATCGAGCGTCGCCTCGCGCGACGCATCGATAATCTGGTCGCCGAGCCGGTCGAGATTCGCGATCTCGAACTCATCCATCATCTCAACGAGGCGACGACTGCCCTCGTCATTGCAGGCCGCGCAGGCATAGATGTCGCCCTCGACCTGCAGCGGCTCGCGCACATTGGCGCGCACGAGGCGCAGCAAATCCTCATTCATGCGGCCCTCGCGCGCGAGCTGCATGATCGGAATGGAGAGGCCCTCTTCGAAGACCTGCCGGCCGTCAGGGCCCATGCCGAGACCGCCGATGTCGACGACGTGGATGGTATTGGCGAACAGACCCACGGCTTCGCCACGATAAAAACTCGGCGTCACCACCGTGATGTCGTGCAGATGGCCCGATGTGAGCCACGGATCGTTGGTGATGTAATGATCGCCGGGCTTCATGCTGGCAAGCGGAAAGACATCGAGAAAAAATTTCACCCCGTTCGCCATCGAATTCACGTGGCCCGGCGTCCCGGTGACGGCTTGGGCCAGCATGCGGCCATGGCGGTCGAACACGCCAGCTGACAAATCGCCGGCCTCGCGCACCGAGGTCGAGAATGCGGTGCGGATCATGGTCTGCGCCTGCTCTTCCACCACCGCGATCAGGCGGCTCCACATGATCTGCTGATGGATGTGCGCCAACGCGGCATTGGAGCGTGCGACCATGGTTCAGGCCTTGCGAAGTTTCAGCTCAATATAGCCGAAGCGGTCGATGCGCGCTTCAAAGTCCGGGCTGACCACGGTCGAAGTCTCGTCCTCGGCGATCACCGCCGGACCGGCGATGCGCGCGCCCGGGGCCAAATCCGGCCGCCAATAAATTGGCGTATCGATAAATTCGCCGCTGTCGGGATCGAACACAGGCCGGCGCGCCAACGGCTTCGGCGTGCTTGGCACTTCCGCCGCTTCTGCCGCGAGCCGGCCCTCCGCCGGCGCGCGCAAAGCCAGCACCCAGCTGAGAATTTCAATATCGACGCCGGGAATCGCGCGGCTGTAAAGCCGCCGATAAGCGGCCTCGAACAGCTCGGCGAGTGTCGATCGATCTGCGGCGGTAAAATCGCGCACCGGAAGCTCGACGGCAATTTCGTGACCCTGCCCGCGATAGCGCATGAACGACGAGCGCTGCTCGGAGAGTTCGGCATCGCGCGCGCCGCGGCGCACCACCGCCTCGGCTTCGGTGCGCATCTCGGCAAGAAGCCGATTGGCGGCAGCCGGGTCGAAGTCGGACAAACGCATCAGCCGGCCGCGCACGATTTCGTAAGCGACTGGCGCGCGCAACAGCCCGACTGCCGAGCCGACGCCCGCATTAGCGGGAATGAGCACACGGCCGATGCCGAGCTTTTCGGCCACGCGGGCTGCGTGCAGCGGCGCGGCGCCGCCGAACGCGATCAGCGTGCGCATGCGCAAATCCTTACCGCTCTCGATGGCATGGACACGCGCGACGTTCGCCATGTTCTCGTCCACCATTTCGCTGATGCCGAGCGCGGCATGATCGGTGCCAAGTCCGAGCGGCGCGCCGATCCGCGCGGCGACCGTGCGTTCGGCATTTGCGGCGTTCAAAGCAATCTTGCCGCCGGAAAATTTCTGCGCATCGATGCGGCCGAGCACGAGGTCGGCGTCGGTAACCGTCGGCTCGCTGCCGCCTCGATCATAGCACACCGGCCCCGGCTGCGAGCCGGCGCTGTCTGGGCCCACCGCGATGCGTTTGAGCGCATCGAGACGCGCAATCGAACCACCGCCGGCGCCAATCTCGACCATTTCGATCACCGGGATGCGCAAGGGCAAGCCGCTACCTTTGAGGAAGCGATAAATCCGCGCCACTTCGAGAACGCGAGCAGTTTGCGGCTGCGCTTTATCGATCAGGCAAACTTTTGCTGTGGTGCCGCCCATGTCAAACGACAGCACCTGATCGAGGCCATGCTGACGTGCGATGCAGCCGGCAAAAATCGCGCCCGCTGCCGGTCCGGATTCAATCAAACGAACGGGAAAGCGAACCGCCGTCTCGACCGTCGTGATGCCGCCGCCCGAGGTCATCAGCAGCAGCGGGCAGACAAAACCGGCGCGTTTAAGCTCGCGTTCGAGGCCGGCGAGATAGCGACCCATCAGCGGCTGGATGTAGGCATTGGCGCAAGCTGTAGAGAAACGCTCATATTCACGCATTTCCGGCGAGACGTCGGAGGAGAGCGTCACCGAGATACCCGGCAAACGCTGCGCGACTGCTTCGCCGGTGCGGCACTCATGATCCGGATTGGTGAAGCTATGCAGAAAGCCGATCGCGACGGCTTCGATCTGCTGTTCCGCCAGCGTGTCGATCGCGCGATTAAGAGTAGCTTCGTCGAGCGGTATCAGGACGCCGCCCTGCGCATCGACCCGCTCGCGCACGGGCAAGCGCAGTCGGCGCGGCACCAGAGGCGGCGGCAGATCGATATTGACGTCGTATTGCTCGAACCGGTTCTCGTGGCGAATTTCGATGACGTCGCGGAAACCTTCCGTGGTCAACAGCGCTGTCTTGGCGCCCTTGCGCTCGATCACCGCATTGGTAGCGAGCGTGGTGCCGTGAACGATGAGACCGACCTGGTGCGGCTCGATGCTGGCCGCCTGCATCACCGAATGCAGCGCCGCGAGCACACCCTGCTCCGGCGCGCTCGGCGTCGTCAGGGTCTTTGTTGTGAAGCGTCGCTCGCCGATCTCAAGCGCCACGTCGGTAAAGGTGCCGCCGATATCGAGACCAAGGCGAATTGTAGAAGAGGATGTCACTACCTGCGCCATGTGCTTTTCGTAACAGGCCGTCCGGCTCTCTCCAGCTCCATCGCCCGTCGCGTCGCCGGGCGGTTCGACGCCGGCCTTCAGCCCAGCTTCCAGCCGATGGTGTCGGGAGCGGCCGAGCCGTCATCGTCCGACGGCAACCGCGATTGACCGCCATGCCGGCTCATGCTGCAGGATCGCCGGCAACTCAGCAATGACGAATGACAGAACATGGCGATTGCAATTAGACGCTGAGATAGCTGCGAAGCACAGATTCGCTGTTTTCCAGTTCCTCGGATCCACCTGTAAAGCAAATTTCACCTTTGTTCATAACGTGGTGGCGGTCAGCAACTGCCAGTGCGACTCTTAAGTTCTGTTCCACCAAAAGGATCGCCATTCCCTTGCCTCTTAGGTGCTTTAGCACGTCGACGATTTCCTTGACGATCATCGGCGCCAATCCTTCAGACGGCTCGTCGAGCAAAAGCAATACCGGATCAAGCATCAGCGCGCGAGCGATCGATAGCATCTGCTGCTCGCCTCCGGACAACTGGAACCCGAGATTGCGCTCGCGCGCCTGGAGACCCGGGAACAAGTCAAAAACCCGTTGCAGCGTCCAATAGCCACTTCGAGCATTGCGAGCGAATACGGTCAAATTCTCCCGCACAGACAAGCTTGGGAAGATTCCGCGTTCTTGCGGTACGAAGCCCACTCCAAGCCGCGCCACCGCATACGGCGGCAACCCGCCGATGTCCCGTTCCTTGAAACGTATGGTGCCTCGCCGCGGGTGCAGATATCCCATCACGGTCAGAATCGTCGTGGTTTTTCCGGCGCCATTGCGACCGAGCAAACACACCACTTCACCCTCGCGCACGGCAAGCGAGATTCCGTGAAGAATATGGCTGCCGCCATAATACGAATCGACATTCTCCAAACTAAGCATCAGTGCGCCATCCCGAGATAAATCTCGCGCACGCGTTCGTTGGCCTGGATGGCAGCTGGCGCATCCGTGACGAGGATCTTGCCGTAATGCAGAACCGTGATGCGATCGGCGATCGAAAACACTACGCTCATGTCGTGTTCGATCATCAGCATCGACAGACTGCGCGGCAGCGCCGCGATCAATTCGACCATGCGCGCCGTTTCGGCCGGTGACATGCCCGATGTCGGCTCGTCAAGCAGCAGCAGTTTTGGCTCGCTGGCTAACGCCATAGCGATTTCAAGCTGCCGCTGCCCGCCATAGGATAAGGTCCTTACGATGCATTTCTCCTCTCCATCCAGGTGCGTGAGCTGTAGCAGTTGCCGTGCGCGCCCGATCAGCGCTTGGTCGCGCGCCGCCATACTGAAAACGTCGAGCGGATTCCCGAACGCGACCGCCAGCGCCAGACGGAGGTTCTCGATCACGCTCAAGTTCTGAAACAGATTGTTGCGCTGAAAGGTCCGTGCCACACCCTTGCGGCTAATGTGGCTTGGCGGCTTGCCGGTTACGTCTTGGCCGCTGACCAGAATCCGCCCGGCAGCGGGCTTGAGCTGGCCGCCGATCTGATTGATCAGACTCGTTTTTCCGGCACCGTTCGGACCGATGATGACGTGACGTTCTCCTTCGCCGATCGTAAGACACACATCATCGGTGACTACAAGCTTGCCGAAAGCACAGTGGAGATGATCGAGCTCGAGCACGTTCACGGCTTCGCCCCCGCCGGTTGCAGTTTCTGCACCGCGCCCCAGATCCCGCCCGGGAAGAACAGCACGCAGCAGATAAAGGCGACGCCGATGATCGACAGCCAATGCTCGCTGTATGAACTCACCACGTTCTTCATCAGGAGAAACGCCGCAGCGCCGATCGGCGGGCCGATCAGGGTGCCGGCGCCGCCGAGCATGGTCATGATCAGAATGTCGCCGGAGGCGGTCCAATAGACAGCGTCCGACGAAATGAAGCCGTTGTAAATCACGTAAAGACCGCCAGCGAGACCGGCAATGGCGCCGGCGATGGTGAAAGCGAGTAGCTTATAGGCGCGCGTCGGATAGCCAATTGCCGCCATGCGCGCCTCATTCTCGCGAATGCCGATGAAGGCATGTCCCAGCGGCGCATTGATCAGCCGTCGCAGTCCGAGATAGACGGCAACGAAGAAAACAAGCGTCATGAAATACATGACCAGCGAATGCGACAGGCTGAAGCCGAAAAAGCTCGGCTGCATCGCGAGCGGCATGCCATCGGAACCGCCGGTGACGTCGCGCCATTTCAGCGCCACTGAAAACACAAGCTGAGAAAAGGCGAGCGTCAGCATCAGGAACGGAATGCCGCCGCTGCGTACACAGAAGAAGCCGATAAGTCCGGCGCCCGCCGCGGCAATGAGGACGCCGGCCACCAAGCCGAGCCAGGCATTGAGCCCGAATTGCGCGCCCAGCACAGCGACCGAATAAGCACCGAGGCCGAAAAATGCCGCATGTCCGAGTGACATGAGCCCTGTGAAGCCGAGAATCAGATCGAGGCTCATGGCGAAAATCGCGAAGATGAAAATTTCGGCAATCAATGCGCGAGGATAATCAGCCAGCCCGAACGGCAATGCGATGAGAGCCAAAAGCGCAATCAGCGCCAGGGCGCGCGTTCTCGGCGTCGATGGCATGATGGTGCGAGCCAGCGCGGATGGCGGGGCGTCGGCATATTTGATGCCGAACAGGCCTTGCGGCCGGATCAATAAAACAATGATCATCGCGAGATAGATCAGAAACAGCGCGACGTTCTGCAGGTAGGCCTTGCCAAAGGTATCGGCGATACCAATCAGGAGCGATCCGACGAAAGCGCCGCGCAGGCTCCCCATCCCCCCGATAACGATCACGATGAAGGCCGGAATCAGAATGTCGGTGTCCATGCCGGGATAGAGGCCGAGCACCGGGCCGGCGACGACGCCCCCCAACGCCGCCAGGAGCACGCCGAAACCGAAAACCCCGGTGAACAACGCCGGGATATTGGCGCCCAATCCGGCGGCCATGCCGGCATTGTCGACGCCGGCGCGCACCATGGCGCCGAGCCGGCTCCGCTCCAGGAGAAGCCAAAGCAGCAGTGCAACGGCAAAGCCGAAACCGATCAGAAAAAGCCGGTACGCGGAAAACACACCAAGACCGATATGCACGGTGCTTTGCAGCGATGCTGGCGTCGGCAAAGTCAATACCACCTTGCCCCACACTGTCTGCACCAAATCGTAAAAGACGAAGGTAAAGCCAAAAGTCAGCAGTACCTGATCCATATGGCCGCGCGCGTAAAGCGGTCGCAGAAACCAAAGCTCCATCACGATGCCGATCATCACCACCGGGATGGGCGCGAGCACAAGGGCCAGCCAAAAGCTTCCGGTCAGATGAAAGATAGAGAAGCCGATAAAAGCGCCCAGCATAAAGAACGAGCCATGCGCCAGGTTGACGACGTTCATCAGCCCGAAGATCAGCGACAGGCCCGCCGCCATGAAAAAAAGCAAAACGCCATAGACCAGCCCGTTCAGCAGCTGGGCGACCAGCAGTTCCATGCGTCCCTCAGCCCAGCTTCTCGCAATGCGATCTACGCGCGGTCCATTAGACCTTGTGACCAGGGTCCTTCACGTCCTTGGCAGTCGCCAACGTCTTGGTGGTGATCTTGCCATCGCTCTCGATGACTTGCGCGATATAGACGTCCTGGATCGGATTATGGGTCGCCGGATCGAAGCGGAATGGTCCGCGGGGCGCATTGAACTGCACCTTGGCCATGGCCTCGGCGAGCTTGTCCTTATTGGACGGATCGCCGTCGACCGCCGTTAACGCCTCACCGATCGCGCGTGCGCCGACGTAGCCATAGTCGGCGAAGAGATCGGCCGTCGTTTTGAATTTTGGCTCGTATTCGGCAACGAATTTCTTAGCTTCCGGATTGTCGAGTGTGTCGACGAAAGTCACCGCCGAGATCACGCCGATCGCAGCTTTGCCAAGCGCGCTTGCCGATTGGGAGTCGATCATGGTGAAGCCGGTCAGCGGCATTTTCTCTTTCAGGCCGAATTCGGAATATTGCTGCACGAACCGCACCGCATCGGCGCCCGGCATGAAGTCGTAAGTGACCGGCGGATTGATCGACTTAATGTCGGTCAGATAGGCGCTGAAGTCCGTCGTGCCGAGTGGTGGCCAGATTTCCTTGAGAATCTTACCGCCTTTGGCGATATATGGTCCCCTGAACGCCGCCATCACGTCGCGGCCGCCGGCATAATCCGACGCCGTGGTGACAACCTCCTTGCCGAGATTGTCGTAGATGTAGCCCGCCATCGGCGTCGACAACTGGTAGGTCGAAATCGATGTGCGAAACAAATAGGGGTAACGATCCCAGGTGATGGCGTCGGTGCCAGCGCCGGTGACGACATAGAACGCCTTCTGCTGCTTCATGTAATTAAGCACCGCAAGCGCGACATTGCTGGCCTGGACGCCATATACCAGGTCCACCTGATCGCTCTCGACGAGCTTCTTCGCCTTCTGCAAACCGACTTGCGGATTAAATTGGTCGTCTTCCCTGACGATCTCGATTTTGCGGCCGGCCACCGTCCAATTGATGCTGTCGAAATAAAGACTCGTGGCGTTCCAATTGGCCTCGCCGGCATAAGCCAGACCACCCGTATAGGTGTTGATATTGCCGAGCCGGATTGGCTTTTTTGTCTGCGCCAAAATGCCCGGCGAGGCCACGCCGGACACCAGCGCCGTTCCTGCGCCGGCCGCGCTCTTTATCAATGTTCGCCGCGACAAGCCACGGCCGAGGAGTTTTTGTTTTTTCATTAGGTGCCTCCCTCGCCGCGTGATCTCCGTCAGCGGCATGCGTATACTACGCGCCGCTGCCCTCAATCGCCAGAGGCATTTCTCCTTGGTTGACGCGTCCGAGGGGCAGCCGCATCATTGAATCCCGCCGAACGGTAATGCTGGCATGAAATTGGAATTTGGCGTCTTCGATCACCTCGACCGTAATGACTTGCCATTGCACGAATACTATGAACAGCGACTGCAGGTGATCGAAGCCTTTGATCGACATAATTTCTACGCCTATCACGTTGCCGAGCATCACTTTACCCCGCTCGGCATGGCACCTTCACCGAGCGTCTTTCTGTCGGCTATCGCGCAGCGCACGGCCCGGTTGCGCTTCGGCACGTTCGTCTATGCATTGCCGGTCCACCATCCTCTACGCGTGGTCGAGGAGATCTGCATGCTCGACCACATGAGCAGCGGGCGCCTCGAAATCGGCTTTGGACGCGGCTCGGTGCCATTCGAGATTTCGTATTATGGGCAAAATGCCGATGAGCGGCAGCAGATCTATGCGGAACGGCTCGAACTTATTCTCAAAGCGTTCACGGTGAAGACATTGAACTGGAGTGGCCGCTACGATCAGTTCCACAATGTTCCTATGGAGACCACGCCATTCCAGAAGCCTTATCCGCCGCTCTGGTATGGCGCCCATTCGCCGAAAAGCGCGGAGCGGGCCGCGCGGAAGGGCTTGAACATAGTCACCAATGATATACCCGCTAACGCTCGCGCGATCGTCGGGCGATACCGCGAAGTGTGGTCGGCGGCGCAAAGCACGGCAGCGCAGCCCAAAATAGGAATTGTGCGATTCATTGTTCTTGCGGACACAGATCTGCAGGCACTGAAAATCGCGCGTCGTGCATATTTGCGCTGGCGGGAAAGCTTCACGTATCTGTCGGCGCTCAACGGCACGCTGCCGGACTCACCGCTGCGCGTCGAAAGCTTCGACGACTTGATCAAGCAGGGTCAGGCCATCGCCGGTTCGCCGGATACGGTCTCCAACTGTCTTGCCGCGCAGATCGCCGAGAGCAACGCCAATTACCTCGTCGGCCAATTCTGCTTTGGCGATCTCGCTCTCCATGAAATGCTTCAGTCGGTCGAATTGTTCGCAACGCGAGTCATGCCGGTGTTGCGCCAGGCGTTGGCAGATTAAATTGATTGAATGCGCGGCAACAGACGCGCAATCCATTGCAAATCATCGGCACTCCATACGCACGCGCGCATGAACGACCCTCGTCAGGCGCGTAGCTGCTCATCGATGCATCGCTTGTTTCGCTTGCATTGCAAGAGCTAAGCTGCTCTCGCGATGACGACTTACGCTCGGAAGCCGACACCAACCGAGCGGTCATAAGAGACACGCTGGGGAGGACGGATTGGGTGGGACAGCCATGGCGCGCGAGATCATCACTCTCGCGGGCATCGAGATCGAACTCTTCGAAGGCGGCAAAGGAACTCCACTCCTCTTCCTGCATGGCGCCCAGGGGTTCTCGCCGGCGCACCCTTATGTCGCGCCTTTGACGCAACACCGACGTCTGATCGCGCCTTCGCATCCAGGCTTTGGCGCATCCGGACTGCCGCTCTGGCTCGATAGCGTCGACGACATCGCTTATGTGTATCTTGAATTCCTCGATCGCCGCGGTCTTGACCGTATCGATATCGTCGGTTGCTCGCTCGGC
>JASHVN010000162.1 GCA_030044555.1 Xanthobacteraceae bacterium
GCCGACGAGCGCTTCGATCACGACGGGAAATTCTACCGGATCAAAGGCGGCTATCTGCAGCCGAAGCCGATCCAGCATCCCTATCCGGCCATCATGAATGCCGGCTCATCGGAGCGCGGCAGGCATTTTGCCTGCAAGCATTGCGACCTGGTCTTCACCAATATCCGCACTCACGATATCGGCACCAACAGCGCGCACGTTGCCGGCTACCATCGGCTGGCGCGCGAGGATTATGGCCGCGAGGTGCGGGTGTGGAGCAACGCCACCATCGTGCAGGCCGAGACCGAGAAAGAGGCGCGCGACTTCTATCATTATTATGTGCACGAGAAAGGCGATTGGGCCGCCGCCCGCCATGTCATCGATACGATGGGCGCGGAAATCAATCAACGCGACTATCCGGAGGAGCGGCGCAAGGCCATGGCCGAGATGATGGTCTCCGGCTGGGGCGGCTTTCCGCTTATCGGCACCAAGGAGCAGATCGTGGACGGGCTGACGACGCTGTCGAAAATCGGCCTCGACGGCGTGCTGCTCTCCTGGCCGCGCTACATCGAAGGCATGCGCGAATTCCGCGACGTCACCTATCCTCTCCTCAAACAGGCCGGGTTGCGCGATTAATTTTTGCGATTGCCGAAACTGCCGTATGAAGGCTGCCACGAGGGCTGCAATGGCGTCGGTTTTGCTCAAAAGTGCCAACGCGCCGATGCAGGCACTGGGCTGGCTTGGGCGCCAGGGCACGCGTGCGCTGGCGGCCATCGTGTTCATCGGCATCTCGGTGCCGCCGCTCGGCGCGCTGCTTAAGCCCTACGTGACCGAGGCGATTTTTTTGCTGCTCTGTATCTCCTTCATGCGCGTGGATGTGGCCGCTTTACGTGTCCATTTGAAGCGGCCGGGCATTGTGCTGGCGGCGACCGCATGGTCGACGCTCGTGGTGCCACTGCTCGCCGGCGTTCTTTGCCTGACGGCGGGCCTCGACACGCATGCGCCGGATCTGTTTCTCGGCATCATGCTGCAGACTGTCGCCTCGCCGATGATGGCGGCGCCGGCGCTCGCTTCGCTGATGGGGCTCGACGCGACGCTCGTGCTCATCACGCTCGTGACCTGCACGGCGTTGGTGCCGTTCACCGCCCCGATCTTCGCTGACGCCTTCTTCGGCGCCGATTTGATGCTCTCGCCGCTGGCGCTGGGCGTAAAGCTGTTCGCGATCCTCGCCGGTTCATTGCTGGTGGCGGCCGCGATCCGGCGCGTCGTCGGCGCCGCCGCCATAGAACGGCACCGCGAGCCGATCGATGGCGTCAATATTCTGCTGATGCTGGTCTTTGTCACCGCGGTGATGGGGACGGTGGCCGGCAGCTTTATCGCCGACCCGTTGCGGATCATTGCGATTCTGCTGTTCGCTTTCGCGATATTTTTCGCATTGCTCGTTGCGACCGTGCTGATCTTCCGCAAGAACGGCAGAGACCACGCGCTGGCGCTCGGGCTGATGGTTTCACAGCGCAATATGGGGCTGATGCTGGCGGCGACCGAAGGCGTGCTGCCGGGCGGCACCTGGCTTTATTTTGCGCTCTGCCAGTTTCCGATCTACATCACGCCGCTGCTGTTGCGGCCGATGGTGCGTGCAAGGACTGCCTAGTCTAATCTGATACCCACTAGGAGAAAACGATGCCGCAGATGAAGGGCGCCGAGCTGATCACCGAATATTTGATCGAAAACGATATTCCCTATGTGTTCGGCATTTGCGGACACGGCAATGTCGGCATGCTCGACCCGCTTTATGAGGCGCGCGACCGCATCACGCTGATCTCGCCGCGTCACGAGCAGGTTGCCGCGCACATGGCCGATGCCTATTTCCGCGTCCGCCATAAGCCGGTGGCGACGCTGACCTCGTGCGGGCCTGGCTCCTGCAACATCGTCATGCCGCTCGCCTGCGCGCTCACCGATTCATCGGCGCTGCTTGCTATCACCGCCAACGTGCCGACGCAGCAGTTCAACAGGAGCCCGTTTCAGGAAGTCAATCGTCATTACCAGGCGGATTTCGTCAACATCATCCGTCCTGTGGTGAAGCGCAGCTTCCAGCCGACGCGCGTCGACATGCTGCCGCTCGCTTTGCGCCAGGCGATGACCACGATGCTGTCGGGACGGCCCGGGCCGGTCAATGTCGACGTGCCGTTCAACGTGTTTCAGGAAGAAGACGAGGTCGACATGCCGCCCGCGGCGCCGCCGCTCAATGCGCAGCGCGGAGGGGCTTCGCCCGAGGAAGTCTCCCGCGCCTTCGATCTGATCGCTGGCGCGCGTCGTCCCGTGCTCTTCATCGGCCATGGCGTGACGCTGTCGGAAGCGAGCCGCGAATTGACCGAGTTCGCCAAGCGGCTCGGAATTCCGGTGATCTCGTCGCCCAACGGCATGGGCTGCCTCGACATGACCGATCCATTGTCGCTCGGCTTCATCGGACGCAACGGCGCCTATCCGGCCAATGAAGCCGGCCGCCGCGCCGATCTCGTCATCGCCATCGGCGCGCGCTTCGACGACCGCTCCGCCTCCTCGTGGCTGCCCGGCTTTTCCTGGAATTTTCCGCACACCAAATTGATTCACGTTGATGTCGATCCCGAGGAGCTTGGCCGCAACTATCCGCCCGACCTCACCATTCTTGCCGATGCGCGCACCTTCCTGCGCCAGCTTCTCGCCGAGCTTGAACGGCGCGACGCGCGCCCCCTCCCTAACTCTCTCCCGCCAGCGGGGGAGGGACGAACGGGGGAATGGCTGGCCGATATCGAAACGTGGCGCGCCGAATGGGAAAAATTCATTCGGCCGAATTTTGAAGCGCACACCTCGCCGCTGCGTCCCGAACGCGTGGTCGCCGATTGCCAGGCGGTGCTGCCGCCCGACGGCATCATCTGCTGCGACGTCGGCGTCAGCCACAATTGGTACATGCAGTTCTGGAATGCGCGGAAGCCGCAGACGATGCTGAACTCCTGGGGCTTTTCCGGCATGGGTTTCGGCGCCGCCGGTGCGCTCGGCGCCAAGCTCGCGGCGCCCGAGCGGCCGGTGATCGCGGTCACCGGCGACGGCTGCTTCACCATGGTGCCGCACGTGCTCTGCACCGCGGTCGAATACGAGATCCCGGTGGTCTGGGTCGTCTGGAATAATTTCGGCTGGGTCTCCATCCGCGACATTCAGCTCGGCCTGTTCGGCGGCCGCGAGCACGGCACCATGTTCCATCAGGGCGCCAACAAAAAACCCTACAATCCGGATTTTGCCGCCTGGGCCAAGGCCGCAGGCGTCGAAGCGCTCACGGTGACGCGCTCACAGGATTTTCATGGCGCGCTCGAACACGCGGTCAAGGCCAACAAGCCTTATTTGCTCGACGTGCACGTCGATGCCGAGGCGCGGCCGCCTTCGACCGGCGCCTGGCAATTGCCGCCGACGCCTTATAAAGAGCCGGTGTTCGGTCATCGGTTTCTGCCGGATAGCGCGCCGATGAAATAATTCCCGTTTGGCGGTAGTCTTGTTTGCAGGAATTTGTTTGCAGCGCTGTCTCGCTGCCTTACGGTTAACAAATAACGACAGCGAGGCAACCGACTAGGCCCGTGCCGCCGCGCTCCACGCGAGTTCCGGCCGGCGATGATTGCCGCGAATTAATCTGCTCTCCAGGTCCGTGTAATTCAGCTTGCCCAATTGGTAGCGCAACGGCGGATGCGCCGCCGATCCTTTCCACGAACTGGAGACTTAAGATGACTCTGATGACCCCGAAGGAACCCAATAAGCCGAAGGCGCTCCGCGCGCGTCGCATCGTGCTGCTGGCCTCCGTAGCCGGGCTCAGCGCCTTTGCGCTGCTTGCCGGCCCCGGTTTCTATCGTTCGAACTTTGATTTCGGTGCGTCCGCCGCGCAGGCTGCCGATACGTCGAGCCTGCCGCACCCGTCGAGCTTCGCCGGCATTGTCGCCAAGGTGAAACCGGCGGTCATCTCCGTGCGCGTGACCATTCCGGGTTCCGCCGAGCCGGCCATGATGTCGCAGAACGACGATGATCAGGCCATTCCGTTCGCGCCCGGCTCGCCGCTGCAGAAATTCTTCCAGCAGTTCGGCGATCAGGGCGGACAGCCGCAAGCCCACCGGACCATTATCGGCGAGGGCTCGGGCTTTTTCATTTCGGCCGACGGCTATGCGGTCACCAACAATCACGTCGTTGATCATGCCAAATCGGTGCAGGTGACCACGGCGTCTGGCGATACCTACAAGGCGCGCGTCATCGGTACCGATCCGAAGACCGATCTGGCGCTGATCAAGGTGGACGGCAAAGGCGACTTTCCGTACGTGAAATTCGCCGACCAGGAGCCGCAAGTCGGCGATTGGGTGATCGCGGTCGGCAATCCGTTCGGCCTCGGCGGCACGGTGACGGCCGGCATCGTCTCGGCGGAGAGCCGCGACATCGGCGCCGGACCCTACGACGATTACATCCAGATCGATGCGCCGATCAACAAAGGCAATTCCGGCGGACCGGCGTTCGACGTCAACGGCAACGTGATCGGCATCAACACCGCGATCTACTCGCCGTCGGGCGGCTCGGTCGGCATCGGCTTCGATATCCCCGCACAAACGGCCAAACAGATCGTGGCTCAGCTCAAGGCGCACGGTTCTGTGACCCGCGGCTGGCTCGGCGTGCAGATCCAACCGGTGACTGCGGGCATTGCCGACAGTCTCGGCATGAAAAAGGCCGAGGGCGCCCTCGTCGACAGCGCGCAAGCAAACAGCCCTGCGGCATCGGCTGGCCTGCAAGCCGGTGACGTGATCACCGCGGTCAACGGCACGCCGGTCAAGGATGCGCGCGATCTCGCCCGCGTTATCGCGGTGCTGCCGCCGGACAGCGCAGTCAAGCTCGGCATTCTCCGCCAGGGCGACGCCAAGACGGTTTCGGTGACGCTCGCGAGCATGCCGAATGAGCAACAGGCCAGCGCCACGCAAGACGGATCGGCGCCCCGCGGCGTGCCGCATCTCGGTCTGACGGTGGCGCCGGCCGGTGATGTCGATGGCGCCGGCAGCCAGGGCGTGGTGGTCACGGCTGTCGAGCCCGACGGGCCTGCGGCGCAAGCCGGCTTCCAGCCCGGCACGGTCATTCTCGATGTCGGCGGCAAGCCGGTGGCGAGTGGTGGCGATGTGGTCCACGCGCTGAAGCTCGCGCAAGCGCAGGGCAAGCATGCGGTGCTGATGCGGGTAAAGGCCGGTGACGCCACGCAGTTCGTGGCCGTGCCGCTCGGCAACGCCTAACAAAAGCAACGCGTAG
>JASHVN010000005.1 GCA_030044555.1 Xanthobacteraceae bacterium
ACCCGCTCGCTGCCGTGGACATCCCGAACCTGTTGAATCAGACTGGGGACACTCTGGAAGCAACGAGCAAAGAAAAGAAGCTACTGACTTTTCGCGTTCGCAAGCGCTGATGAAGCGCTTGCAACAGCGCTATTCTGCCGCGATCCGGTGCGCGGCGACGCCTTGCGCCTTCACCACCACCTTGATGGCGTCCTCGATGCGCTCCTTGGCATAGCGGATCGCGGTCGGCAGATCGTCGAGCGCAAAGGTATGGGTGTGGATTTTGGTGGCGTCGAAGCGCTTCTGCGACATGAACGCTTCGGCGCGATGGGTGGCGCTCTTGCCCTCGCCGCGGATGCCGTAGAGATAAATGTTGTTGCGCACGATGTGGGCGACATCGACCGGCGTCTCGGCGTGCGGGAACGCCGCCAGGCACACCTTGCCGCCGCGATTGACCATGCGGATCGCCTCGTTCACCGCATTGGGCGCGCCCGAGCACTCGACGACATAATCGACGCCCTTGCCGCCGTTGAGCCGGCGCACGGCTTCCACAGCATCTTCGTTGCGCACGTTGACGACGTGATCGGCGCCAAGCTCGCGGCCGATGCGCAAGCGATTGTCGCGCGTGCCGGTGAGGATCACCGGATGCGCCCCCATCGCTTTCGCCACCGCGACGCCGAGGAGGCCGATCGGTCCCGGCCCGGTGACAACGACGCTTTCACCGGCAACAAGCCCGCCGAGCTCGGTCAGCCCGTACATGGCCGTGCCGGCGGTCACCACCAGTGTCGCCTCCTCGTCCGACATGGTGTCGGGGATGGCGATCACCGTATTGATGTTGTTGACCTGGTATTCGCAAAAGCCGCCATCGGTGGTGAAGCCGTTGGCGCGGTGGCCCTTGTCGACGTCGCCGTAATTGAGGCCGTAATTATGGCACGAGGTGTACATGCCCTCGCGGCAGCGTTTGCACTGGCCGCAGCCGGCGTGGATTTCCACGGTGACGCGCTGACCGATCTTATGCTCGTCGACGCCCGGACCCAGCGCGACCACGGTGCCCATATATTCGTGGCCGGGGGTGAAATTCTTGTTGAACGGCATGCCGCCCTGGATCGAGGACGGCGGGCCGTGATCGATGATTTCCAGGTCAGTGGCGCAGATCGCCACGGCGTCGATGCGCACCAGCACTTCCGCGCGCTTGGGCACCGGCACCGGCTTTTCCGTCAGTTTCAGCTCGCCGGGATTGCCCAGCACCCAGGCCTTCATCTTATCTGGGATTGGAAAATCGGCGCTGGTCTTCACTCCCGGGCCTGAATACATGGCTCAATCCTCTTTACCGTCCGCGTCGTTATAGTGAGTTTTCGACTGCCTGTGAAACTGAAAAACAAATAAGGTTAGAGCGGCGGAATGGCAAAGTTGCGACAACGAGCGATACGGGTCACAAATCGAAAAAGGAGATAATCTCGCTGATCAGCTCGTGCTTTTTCGCGGCCTTTTCGGCAGGCTGATAGCGCCCCAGCGACCGCCCGGCGATGTCGATCTCACCCTGCTCGCCGACCACGATCTGCAGCGGCTCTTCGTAATAACCCGATTGCGGCCGGTGCAGGACGAGCCTGCTATCGGCGAAGTGCGCTTCAATGCCGCGGCTTTGCAGTGTCTGCGACGGCTTGATGTCGAGATCGAAAAACTCGCGCAAAAAGTCGGCCGCGAGCTTCTGCCGTTCGCGCCGGTCCTGGTCTTGCTGCGCGCGCTTCTGCGCGAGCTCGCCAAAGATTTTGTCCAGCTCCGACATGAGTGTCCCGTTCGTCATTCCGGGGCGCCGCGAAGCGGCGAACCCGGAATCCATACTCCCAGTGCCGGGGTTATGGATTCCGGGTTCCTCGCTCCGCTCGGCCCCGGAATGACCGACTACAAGATGAAGCTCACCGAACCGAGCAGCCCCAGCTCCTCGGCATCCAAGATGGCACGGCGCTCGGCGATTTTCAGCCGGCCGCCCTGCCGTTTGAGCTTATAGCGATAATGGCCGACAAAGACCCGCAACAGATCGTTGTGGCGGAAGCGGTGGATGATGAAATTCGCCGCAGCCGAGATGACATCGCTTTCGATGCCGGTAATGCGCACGTTGCCGATGAGGCGGCGCGTGCGCGACAGCGGATACTCGGCGTGACAGTTCGGATCCTTCAGCCGAATGACGCGCTCGCGCAGCCGCACCATATCGTCGGCGATGGTGAACAAAGTGTAGCGGGCGTCCGCATCGGGCCGATCATTCGGCGGCACGTAATAGGCCGCGTCGTCGGTCAAGAGCGTCAGCCATTCATCGAGGCGCCAGGAATCGAGCAGATCAGCTTCGTGATAGAATAAATCCTCGACCTCGGCGCGCGAGACGGTCGTGGCGACAATCTCGTTCATGCGCGCGCCTCCATCATCTCGCTCCATTTGCGCCAGAACACGCGCAGATGGCCCTCATCAGTGGCGAGCTGCTGGTCGCTCGCCTTGCCCATGCCGCGCGACAGATCCGACCACGGCACCTCCCGCCAGGCGGCAAAGCCGAGTTGCGCCGCCTCAAGCGCGGCCACATCGTCCGGCGTGGCGAAGCCGCCGGGGCCGTAGAAGGTGAGAAAGGCGTGCAGCCGCCGCGCGCGCTGCGCCTCGGTCTCCTCGACCGGCCCCAACGCCCAAGCGGTCACGTGCATGCGGTCGGGCGCGATGGGATAGAAGTGCCGCACCGTGACCGACGAGCCGTCGTTGATGACGAGATTGGGAAAGATGCAAAGATTGCGGTTGGTGTCGGCGACGCGGGCGGCGCGCGCCGAACCAAGCCGTCCGACCAGCTCGTTGCGCATCGCCTCGATATCGGCCTTGGCATCCTCGCCGTAGACGGAAATCCAGCGCGCCACCGGGCGGCCGCGGTAATTCGGATTGTCAGTGGTCAGATGCCCGTTGCCCAAATCCCTGCCAAAGCCGCGCGTCGGCAACAGCTCGCCCTTCGGCGGCGTGACGTTGACGCCGGAATTGCGCATGTAGTTGAGCCAGGTCGAGTGGGTGGAAATCAGGTGATAATCGTCGACGCTGTTCTCGACCAAGAGCTTCCAATTCGCCCGGATATCGTATTCCTGCGTGCCGGCGATGATCTGCATCTTGCCCGACGGCGACTGGTCGATGACCAGATCAATATAGTCCTTCGCCTTGCCCAGATAGGTTTGCAGATCGACCGCGTCGCGATCGAAATTGGCGAAGTAGAAATCGCGATAGGCTTCGAGCCGCGGTACCGCCACCAAGCCCATTTCTTTCTGGTCGAACGCTGAACCGTAAGCATCGGCGCCCGGCACCGATTTGAGCCTGCCGTCGGGATGGTAGGTCCAGCCGTGATACATGCAGTAGAATTGCCGGGCATTGCCTTCGCGCTCGCGGCATACCAGCGCGCCGCGATGCCGGCAGCAATTGATCAGCGCGTGGACCTCGCCCTCGCGGTCGCGGCAGAAGATGATCGGCCGGCCGGCGATCGGGCGGGTCTTGAAATCGCCGGGGTTTTTGATCTCGGAGGCATGGCCGACATAGATCCAGCAACGGTCGAAGACGGCGCGCTTCTCGTGCTCGAGGACGTCGTCAGAGACGAACACCTCGCGGTTGACAAAGAACGTCTGCTGCTCGGGGTTCTCCACCACGAAATCGTGGCTCGAGGGCTGGTAATTCATTGTCGCGGCTCCGAATTCGCTTATTTCTTCGCATATATGCCGTGCGCGGGCTACTGCGCAATCCGCGCCTCGACCATGTACTTCTGTCGCTTGTCCTCGGGAATAGGCTTTACGGCTACCTGGTGCTTGAGATCGACGTCGCGCCCCTCTCGCGCCGATTGCTGGATGGCGAGCGCCACCTCGAGCGTCGCTTTTCCCCAGGGGCCGTCGTGGATGGGCGGCACGCCGCTACGCAACGCAGCGCGCATATCGTCGAGGACCTCGCGCCGCCCAGGAATGCCGGTGCCTCGATCGATCTCACACGTCGTGGCGCCCCGGATGTCATATTGAATGAGCCCGTCGGCCGAGGCGCGCAATTCACCTCTTTCGCAGGTCGCGATGGTAATGCCGAAATGCGGCTGATGCGGGGGCAGGCCCGGGCTGCTCGACCCGTAAGCGAACGTTTCGGTGCGGGCGCGTGCCTCGTCGGCAGTTCTCATCAGCGCGCGGCGGGCGGCGCCATGATCGATCGTCTTGCGCGCGCCGCGCTCGCTGATGCCGAAGTGCCATTCGTCGGAATCGAAATAGTCATAGCCGCTATAGACGAGCGAGGCGGCGACGCCGTCGTCGAATTGCAGCAGCGCCGCGCAGCTTCCTTCCGTCGGCCGCGCCGGATCGAGCCCCGTGGTCTGCGCTCGCACGCTGCGCACCAGGCCGCCGGCCAGAAGCCGCACGATGTCGACTTGATGAGGCACTTGATTGAACAGGATGCCGCCGCCCCGTGCCGTGTCCAGTTCTTCTGGGCGCCGTGGGCGGTACAGAAAATTCGTGTAGTTGAAACTGTGGATCATGCCGAGGCGGCCGAGCCCTCCGGCCGCGATGAACGCATGCATCAGGCGCACTGCCGGATCGAACGCATGAGTGTGGCCGACGATCAAATGGACCTTGGCGCGCTCGACGGCGGCGATGATGGCGTCGCAATCGGCGAGCGTGAGCGCCATCGGCTTTTCCAGAATAACGTGCTTGCCATGCTCGGCCGCGAGAATGGCGTGCGGCGCATGAAACTGATGCGGCGTGGCGATATAGACGACCTCGACCGCAGGATCAGCGCACAACGCGCCAATATCCTCATAGGCTCTGGCATTGAAATCCCGTGCGAAGGCCGTCCGCGGGGCGGGATGCGGGTCGGCCGCCGCCCGCAGCACGTAGCCGCCATGCGCCGCCGCGGCCTGCACCATGACGGCGCCGGCCATGCCCAGCCCGGCAATGCCGAGGCCGATAGGCGCCGGATCGGCGGAAGCCACACCGGAGGCCACACTCATGGCGGTCAGGCCGCTTCGCCGGCGGCATCCTTGTCGAGATCGACGAAGATATCGCCGCCCTGCAGCAGCACCTTGTAGGTGCGCAGTGCAATCGAACACGGCGGCGCCTTCACGGCCCCCGTCTTCACGTCGAAGGCGCCGAAATGCAGGCAGCATTCGATGACGCCGTCTTCGAGCATGCCGTCGGCGAGGCTTGCCGAGGCGTGGGTGCACTCGTCGTCCGTGACGTAGAACTGACCGTCGATATTGTAGACAGCGAGCCTCCGGTCGCCGACCTCGTAGGCCTTCACCGATTCCGGCGCGATATCGGACTGCGCGCAAACTCGGACGACGTTATCCGCCATAGGGGGTTCCTCCAATCGCTGGCCGGCCTGTTATACAGACAACCGTCCGCGCACTTCAATTTGATATAGTCGCCGCGAAACGGAGGAAACGCGATGCAGGTCCTTGTGGTTGGCGCAGGCGTCATCGGGCTTGCGGTGGCGCGCAAAGCCGCGCTCGCCGGCCACGACGTCACTGTCGCCGAAACGACCGGCGGCATCGCCAACGGGGTCTCCTCGCGCAACAGCGAGGTCATCCATGGCGGCCTTTACTACCCGACCAACAGCAAGCGCGCGCACCACTGCGTGCGCGGCCGGCGCATGCTCTACGAATTCTGCGCGTCGCACGGCGTCGCTCATAAGAAATGCGGCAAGCTGGTCGTCGCCACGAGCGAGGCCGAGCTCGCCAAAGTCGAGACCATCCAGGCGCAGGCGCAGGCGAACGGCGTCGAAAACACCGAGATGATCGGCGGCAACGCGGCGCGCGCCATGGAAGCAGAGCTCGCTTGCATTGGCGCGCTGTGGTCGCCGGAAACCGGCATCATCGACAGCCACGGCTACATGCTGGCGCTCGAGGGCGACCTGGAAGATTGCGGCGGCATGATCGCGTTCGAAACTCCCGTCGAGCGATTGAGCTACAAGGCGCAGCACTGGCAGGTCCAGTTTGGCGGACGTGACGCCGGCATGGCCAAGTTCGACGCGGTGGTGAACGCCGCGGGTCTCGGCGCCCAGGCGCTGGCGCGACGCATCGACGGCTACCCGGCCGGCAAGGTGCCGCGGCTCATTCTTGGCAAAGGCAATTATTTCGGCTTTGCCGGACGCCCGGTGTTTTCCCGGCTGATCTACCCAACGCCGATCGACGGCGGGCTCGGCGTCCATGTCACGCTCGATCTGGCCGGCCGCATGCGCTTTGGTCCCGACGTCGAGTGGATCGACGAGGAGAATTACAATGTCGATCCGCGCCGCGCCGACGCCTTCTATGCGCGCATCCGCGGCTACTGGCCGGGACTGCCACCGGATTCGCTGGTGCCCGACTATTGCGGCATCAGGCCGAAACTGACCGGACCGGGCGAGTCGGCCGCCGATTTCATGATCGCCGCCGAACCCGCGCACGGCATGCCGCGCCTGGTCAACCTGTTCGGCATCGAGTCGCCGGGATTGACCTCGTCGCTTTCGCTCGCCGAGGAAGTCGTCGATCATCTTGCGGGCTGACGTCAAAAGTAGCGCAGCCACACGTAGAGCTGACAGATCGCAATCGATACGATCATCATCGGCAGGCCATAGACGAGGTAGCGTACGAACGAAAAACGGATGCCGTTGCGCTCGGCGACGCCTGCGACCGCGAGGTTCGCCGCAGCGCCGAGCAGCGTCCCATTGCCGCCGAGGCAGGCGCCGAGCGCCAGGCACCACCATAGCGGCTCGATGTGATCGAGGCCGCCGAAGGCCGGCGCCGCGTTCTTGATCAGCGGAATCATTGTGGCAACGAAGGGAATATTGTCGAGAATGGCCGACAAGCCCGCGGACGCCCACAGGATCGTTGCGCCGGCGGCCGCCGTGTTCGCGCCGGTCAGCGTCACCAAATGGCCGGCGAGCACGCCGAGCAGGCCGCTGACCTCGACGGCGTGAACCATGACGAACAGCGCCATGAAAAAGAAAATCGTGATCCAATCCACGTCGGCGAGCGCCTTATGCACGTTCTCCGACTGCTTGGCGTCTTGATGCTGCCAATTGTCCAGCAGCATCAGCGCGGCGGCACCGGCAAGCGCGATGGTGGCCGATTGCAGGTGCAGCGGTCCTGAAAACACGAAAGCGACCAGCACCACCACGATCACCAAAACGGACTGGCGCAGCAGCACCGGGTCGGTGATCAATCCCGGCGCATTCATCCCCATGACCAGAGCGCGGCTCTCCGGCGTTACGGTGAACTTGCGGCCCCAGATCGCGTGCACCATGCCGAGCTGCACGATCAAGACCAGCGCGACGACCGGCCCCAGATTGAGCAGGAACGCGTTGAAGTCGAGCCCGACCGACGAACCGATCAGAATGTTGGGAGGGTCGCCAATCAAGGTCGCGGTGCCGCCGATATTGCTGGCAAAGACCTCGGCAAACAAAAACGGGAACGGCGCGAGATCGAGCTCTTCGGTGATGGCGAGCGTTGCCGGCGCGACCAGCAGCACGGTCGAGACATTATTGAGAATGGCCGAAAGCAACGCCGTCATCAGCTGTAGCATGACGAGGATGCCGGCCGGGCTGGCGCTCGCCCGCTGCGTCGCCCAGATGGCGAGATACTGAAACAGGCCGGAGCGGCGCGCGATCGAGACGATGATCATCATGCCGGTCAACAGCCCGATCGTGTCCCAATTGATACCGGCGATCGCCTCGTTCTCATCGAGCGCGCCCACGAGAATAACGAGCGCGGCGCCGATCAGCGCCACCACTGCACGATTGAGCCGGCCGGAGATGATCAGCGTGTAGCTGAGCGCGAGAATCGTCGCAGAAACCCACATCGGGTCGAGGCCGAAAATGACGTGTGGGTTGAAGGGTTGCGGGTTGAAGGGGTGCGTCACGGCGGGCGCCTGGCTCCTGCGGCTTTTCGCCTATGCGGAGCGGTTGCAGAACGCAACTCCGAAAGGCAATCTCGCGGGCAGCGGCGAGCGATTTATTTCGCCGCAACCGCCGCCCGAAGGCAATGAGCAGCGGCGCAGGGAGGATGCAATGAGGGTTTCCCGCAGATTAGCCCTGCGGCTGGCGGCGGGCGCCGCGGCTTGGCCGGCGCGACCGCGTCTCGTGTTTGCTGATACCTATCCGCGGCGGCCGGTGCAGATGATTGTCCCTTTCCCGCCCGGCAGTGCGCCCGACATCATCGCCCGGCTCTCCGGGCAATGGTTGTCGGACCGGCTCGGTCAGAACTTCGTCATGGAAAACCGGCCAGGGGCTGGCAGCAACATCGGCACCGAAATCGTGGTGCGGGCGCAGCCGGACGGCTACACCATTCTTGCCGATGTGCTGAGCAACGTGCTCAACGCCTCGCTCTATCACAATCTCAGCTTTAATTTCCTGCGCGATATCGCACCGGTCGCGACCGTCGCCAATGCTCCTTACATCGTCCTCATCACTCAATCCTTGCCGGTTAAGACAATTCCGGAGTTCATCGCCTACGCCAAGGCCAACCCGGGCAAGATCAACTTTGCGTCAGGAGGGATCGGCACGGCGTCGCATATCTTCGGTCTGTTGTTTATGACCATGGCCGGCATTGAGCTTGTTCACGTGCCCTATCGTACCAATTACATGCCCGATCTGATCAGCGGGCAGGTGCAAGCCGTCGTCAATCCGATGCCGCAATCGATGGAATTCGTCAAAGCCAACAAGGTGCGCGCCCTTGCGGTCACGACCAAGAGCCGTTTGAGCGCATTTCCCGATCTTCCGACGGTGAATGAATTCGTGCCCGGCTACGAGGCGATCGGCTGGTACGGGATCGGCGCACCGAAGGACACGCCCCGCGACATTATCGACAAACTCAACGCGGCGATTAACACCTCTCTCGACCAGGCGACGCCGCAGGCGCGTCTGGCGGCGCTCGGGGTCGAGCCGATGCGCAAAACGCCGGCGGCGTTTGGCGAATTCATTGCTGCCGAAAACGAAAAATGGGGCAAGGTCATTCGCGCGGCCAACCTCAAGCTTGATTGAAGCCGGTCAAGCAGCGCACATGCCTATTCATACTCAATACCCGCAGAGGAGCTGATCGTGGCCATCCATCGCTTTCTCAATCCTCCCGCCATTCCCGCCCCGCGCGGCTATTCGCACGTGGTGGAAACCAAGGGTCCGAGCCGCACCATCTATCTTGCGGGGCAACTCGGGATGACGGCGGATGGCAAATTCGCCGGTGCTCCGGGCGATTTCCGCGCCCAAGCCATCCAGTGCTTCGAGAACATCAAGGCGGCGCTCGCGGCGGTGGGCGCGAATTTCGAGCACGTGGTCAAGCTCAACAATTACCTGGTCGACATGGCGCACCTGCCGCTCTATTTCGAGGTGCGCGACCGCTATGTCGACACCAAAAATCCGCCGGCCTCGACGACGATCCAGATTTCCAAGCTCGCCCGCGACGGCGCGCTCTATGAGGTGGAGGCGATCGCCGTCGTGCCGGAAGGGTGAATTGCCGGATCAAATATTTCCGGATCAATTATTTGCAGCCTATCTGTTCCGCTGCGGCAGGCTAAAATGGCATTAATCTACTGGGAGGGAATTATGAGGCTCATGGCGAGGAAATTCATCACCCGGGCGGGCGCAGGCGGCGGCGCGATCGCGCTGTCGCTGATGCTCGCGCTCGGCGCCGCATCGGCACAGGAAAAGACTTACACGATGAAGATCAGCCTGCCGACGCTCAACGACCCGAGCTACTTCTACGCCAAGGCCTATGCGGCGGCGCTGGAGAAAGATTCCGGCGGCCGCATCAAGACGCAGATTTTTCCGTTGAGCCAACTGGGCTCCATCCCCAGACAGATCGAAGGCACGCAATTCGGCTCGATCCAATGCGCGATCATCCCGCCGGAATTTTTTGTCGGCGTCGATGAGCGCTTCGAAGTGATGTCGGCGCCCGGTCTGGTCAATTCGATGGAACAGGGCCAGCGCGTTGCCGCCGATCCGGCCGTGAGCAAGTTGATGCTCGGTCTCGGCGCCAACAAAGGCCTGCACGGCGTCGCCATGTTTATGAACGCGCCATCCTCGGTCATCGCCAAGTCGCCGATCCGCCATCTTGCGGACTTCAAGGGCAAGAAGATCCGCGTGTTGGCGTCGCCGTTTCAAACCGCGCCGATCTCCCGGCTGGGTGCAACGCCGGTAGCGATGACGCTTGCCGACGTGGTGCCGGCGATGCAGCAGGGCACCATCGACGGCGCCGTCGGCGGCATCGTCGTATGGACGCCGATGCACTTTGCCGACGCGGCGAAATACGTGACCGAGACCGGTCAACCCGCCGTGTTCGTCATGGTCGAGGTCAACAAGGCCTGGTACCAGGCATTGCCCGCCGATCTGCGGAAGATCGTGGACGCCGATGCCGCCAGCGAGCAGGCGGCGATCGTGCCGGTGGCGAGCGACATCGTCGACAAGGCGCGCAAGGGCTGGACCGCCGGCGGCGGTGAGCTGATCGATCTGCCGCCTGACGAACAGGCGCAAGTGATGAGGACATTCTCCACCGCCGTGGCCGGCGTGGCAAAAACGAAACCGCCGGT
>JASHVN010000163.1 GCA_030044555.1 Xanthobacteraceae bacterium
GCTGCATCGAATAGAGCGTAAACATCGCCGCTCCCACGCTCCTGTGCGGCACGATCCTAAGGTTGTAGCTATTGTTAGAACGCGGCGATGTCGTGACCGCGCACTTCACCGCCATGCGCCATTGTAGGCGGGACGTCGGCAAAAGCCAGTCGGCAAAAGCCATGGGTAACCTGCGGTCGAGTTCCGCTTGCCGCAAAATGAGGGCGAATAAAGCCGGCATGGCGGGGACGCCGAGCGAAATAAGCGCTGCCTGGGCAACGCTGCGGGTGATGCGCGGCGCCAGCCAGAGTGCCGCAAACTCCGTTCTCTCCCAGGGACCAAAATCGGCGCGTCCTAAGCCCTGTCAAAAAAAGCCGGGCGCCTCGTGCTCGTACCTTTTGTTGGGAACGATGCGTGCGCACACGATACGCTTGCGCTATCGCGCCACTGCGCGTCTCGCAGCATGTTCATCCAAATCCATTTAGGCTCCCCGAGCCAGGTGCGCATTTGCGCGCGTTCTACCGGGTCACCTCTATTGCTGCAGGAGACGGTATTTCAGGTATGAGCGGAACGCTCTCGGCTATCGCCGCCGCCGAGTAATAATCCAGGGCGCGTCTAACGCCGGTGGCAAAATCGATTTTATGCTTGAACCCGAGTGCAACTTGCTTCCGGGTATCGCCGCCGCGCGCATACACGCCGGCAGGCTGATCGGACAATCCGCGCACTTGCGGGGAGTAACCGCACAGCGTGGCGGCCAGACGCGCGAACTCGATGAAGCTGGTATAGATCCCGGTCGACAAGTTGACGGCATTGCCGTCGTGGATCTGATCCATCGTGGCAATGACGCCGGCAACGCAATCATCGATATGGATGAAATCGCGCATCTGCGTCCCACTGCCCCATACGTCAAGTACTCTGGCTCCGTGGTTGGCGAGTACCCGCTTGCAAATGCTGGGAAACGGATAGGAGTCGTCCTGGTCCTCGCCATAACCGGAAAATGGCCGATAGCAGACCGATTTCAGCCCGTGCTTCTCGTACGCAAGACGCGCCAAATACTCGCAGGTGAGCTTGGCCCAGCCGTACGACATGTCCGGCATGCCGATATTTTGATCAAAGCTGATCATGTCTTCATGCAGCAGGACATAAGTGTCTTCGCGCTGGTATTTGATCGGATAGGCGGCGCTCGAACTGAAGCAAAGCGTTTTCGCCGGCTTTGCCACGACCGCCCATTGCCAATAGTGAGCGTCGATTGAAAGATCATCGGCCACCGCGATCGGCCTGTTCTCGATCATGGCGCGCCCGCCGACCATCGCCGCAAGATGGACTGCGTATTCAAAATCGGTGTCGCGCCCTCGCCGGAAGAAGTCGCGGCAGTCCTCCCGGAAGAACTTGAAATTTGAAAAATCGCGCGGCTCGAATAAGGGCCAGCCCCTGGCCGGATCAATTCCGCCCGTTAAGGGAGCGATGCAGTCGACCGCGTGGACTTCGTCGCCATTCTCAAGAAAATGCCTGACGAAATGGCGCCCAACGAAACCCGCGCCCCCCGTGATGAGGATCTTACGCATGGCCAAAGTGCCTCTTGTACAGCTCGAAAGCCCACGCCGAACGGCCGGGTAGATAGGCGAGCAGGGATTCCGGGTTTCCAGGCAACTCCTGGACAATATTCATGTTGTTCTCGTAACCGAGATATTCCTGTCTCATGTCGCGAGTGAGGTCGTGCACATTGCGGTCCTGAAATACGGAGGCTTTGCCGTAGACGACGCTGTGCTTTTTTGCTTGAGCGTAATAAGCGGCCCAGATGTCGTCCATGCGTCCTATGTGGGGATAAAGGAAATAATCGCAGAGCACATTGCCGGCGAGAAACGTGTTCTGCGAGTTGAACGGCGAAAGCTTATTGGATGCAATCGGGAAAGCTGCCCGGTCGAAATCACATTCGGGCGCGTGCTCCATACGGCAAATGGCGTCGATGTCTGGATCGCCGTTCCAGAAATCGGCCTGAATGTCGACGCGCACGCGCTTGCGCGTTTTTCGCCCGTAGCTCCGCTTCGATAGCAGCTGAAGCGGATAGCCGCGGTGCCACAGGTCCGCGTGATTGGTGGCGCCGATCGGGTCGAAGGCCGGGAGGTCGGTCTCGTAGTAGTTGACCTCGACGTCCTCGCCGACGAACAGGTTCTCACCCCAGCCGGGCAAAGGGATATTGTCGTCGTCCACGACGGCGACGATGTCCGCGTTCATATCGTGGGCGATGAGAAGCCCGAAATTGCGCCGCTGGATGCAGTTCCAGCCAATGGCGTCGGATAACGTCTTGTCGTATTTCTCCTGGCTCGCGGGGTCCATGTAGATGCCGCGCTCAAGATGATAGTCCCGTGGTGTCTTTAGGTCTCCAATGACGACGAGATCCCAATCCTTCATCGCCTGGAAGAGACCAATCGCTTTGGTCGGCGGATTGATCGTTGTTGTAACGATGACCTTTTTCATACCCGATGCTCGCTTGGGACGTTCATGTTTTGATGTTTAAGGTGACGATTCCGCAGAAGGTGATGAGTTGCAGCAAAGCGCACGCGCAGGCCGATCCTGAAATACTCAAAATTGCGAGCAAATGTGTTCTGCGACTCGCCTTCGGTGCGCGCGCGCCAAAAGCCGGGAATTTCGATCACCTGAACGCCCAGCCGCAGAGGTTTGACCACGGT
Organism: Xanthobacteraceae bacterium; assembly: GCA_030044555.1. Taxonomy (GTDB): domain Bacteria; phylum Pseudomonadota; class Alphaproteobacteria; order Rhizobiales; family Xanthobacteraceae; genus BOG-931. The sequence goes on from JASHVN010000163.1 coordinate 2,670, forward strand.
TTCGAACAGGAGCGGGTGCCGCAGCTCCTCCCACTCTATGGCCTGCAGCAGTTTGGTTGGGAAAATCCGATACGCGTAGGTCATATCGGTCAGTTTTGTCCAATAAAGCGCCGAGAACAGTTTCTGAAAGATCCAATTGGCAACCAGTTTGATCCCGCTGTAATTCTCAAACCCGCCCTGCGAGTGCCAGCGGGTCACAGTGACGACCGCATCCGGATGCGCACGCGCCTCCGCGATAAGACGCGGAACCAGAACGGGATCGGTTTCAAGATCGCTGGCCATCATGATCGTATGCGAGCCGCGCGCCAGACCAAACGCCTCGCGCATTGCGCCGCCCAGAAACTTCAGCTTTTGATGATGGACAACGACCAGCTTGCCGAGCCTCGCGCGCAGCTCTTCGATCGTTGCCATGCTTTCGCGCGTGGTCTTTTCGCAAACGACGATGAGCAACTCACGCACGTCCGGCTTCGACGTTTTCAGGATCGAATCGACCGTTTCAACAAGGGAATAGGTCTCGTTGACGACAGGCAGGACAATCGTCGCCGACTCGAACGCTCTCGTCGCGGGAAATGCGCTCATTGCACCCCTGCCACGAGGCTAGAGTGACGGCGTTTGGTCAAGACTATCATCCATGCAGCCATGAAGATTGCGCCGATCAGACTGAACAGCCAAAGCGTACAGAGGCGGAAGATCACGACTGCTACGGTTGCAGTTCCCGAAGGCGGCGCGAGCCGGGTGAGCAGGAAAGCCATGGCGGCCTCGACGCCGCCCAGTCCGCCGGGCAGCATTGAAAGAGCGCCTGCCAACGTCGAGAGTCCATAGATTGAAAACGCTACCGAGAGCGAACTATGGATGCCAAGCCGCCCGACCAGGTAATAGAACGCCAGGGCTTCGCAGCTCCAAGCCGCCAGCGCGATGGTCGCGCCAACCAGCACTGGAATTGGCCGCATCAGCAGGCGTGCCGCATCCAGCGCGTTGACAAGCCCGATGCTGAAATTGCGAAGCGCAGGAATTGCCTGGGCGCGCACGAGCAGAGCGCGACAGTTCAAGGTCAGGAAAACCGCCGCGCCGATCACGACGGCGCTCGCAAGCACGTAACCCGATAGATCGACAAACAAGGCGAGACCGCCGATGGCAAGCGCGATGACCGCGAACAGATCGCCAAGACGCTCGATCAGTAAAACGCCCGCACCCTCTGACAGCGATATCTTATAGCGCCGTCCCAGCAGCACGGCCTTTGCCAGTTCGCCGGATTTTCCGGGGGTCGCCGTAAAGGCGATGCTCGCGACAAATGCCGAGATACTATGCCGTAGCGGAATGCCCCATTGTAGAACATGAACGTAATAATGCCACCGGCCTGCGCGCAGGAGGAAACCAACTGAAACCAGGCCAACAACGATCAATATATCGCCGGGCGAGATGGACCTGAGTGCTGCCTGCCAACCGTTGTGCCCGGCCCAGAGTGTGGCGCCGGCATACGCGCTCACCATGGCCGCCAGGACGAAACCGCTTCGCCGCAGCCATTTCCTTTGCATGGGCACCTCGCCCCCGGCGAGGCCGTTATCTGGAAGCGTACTCAGCAGCGGTTCCATGACAAAAGGCTTCCAGAAGACCGATTACGCGAGATAACGAGGTAATTTTAAAGACATTGCGAATTGTTTTCGCGGGTTTGCGTACACAGTCGTGGTGGGATCGGAATATTTGGGATCGTGTCCACGAATTTCGCCCCCAATTGGCCGCGTTTGATCTTGCCGGCCTCCGCCGCGGGAATTACCTATCTCAGCTCCACTTAAGACATGGTTTTCACTTTCCCTTAAAAGTACGCAAAACACGCCTTATCGATTTTTTAACCGCACTATCGACCTTCATTGTTGGATCAATAGGCTCAAGACAGCCGCAACAGTCGCCAGCTAAACTCTGGCCCTAACGCTCGCGGCCAA
>JASHVN010000164.1 GCA_030044555.1 Xanthobacteraceae bacterium
CTGTTCGCCGCCTGGTTCACCTCCCCGCACCTGGTGCGGTTTCCCAATGGCGAGTCACTGCAGGATCTCGCCGCCCGCTGCGCCAACGCGCTGCGCTTCGTTCTCGCCCATCATCCCAATGACACTGTCGTGCTCGTCGGGCATGACAGCCTGAACCGCGCCTTGCTGCTGCAATGTCTCGATCTTGCATTGCCGGCTTTTTGGCGCCTGGCACAGGCCCCCTGCTGTCTCAACGAGATCGATATCGGCGCTGAAAACGTTTGCATCGTACGAATTAACGAGACGCGCCATCTGGATGCGATAGCGGCGGGCGAATAACGCCGCTGTCGCGTTTGCAGCAAACGCCTGACGCTCCGGAGCTTGCTTCCTTGCTTGCGGCCCCCATCGCGCATCGCGCGATGGGGTACGAGCGGTTTCCGCGTTATTTGTATTTCGCCGCCGTCGCAAACACGACCTTGACGGCAGCGTTAAGCGCCGGCCTGGACGCCGACACGTCCTGGGCGATGTTGGAAATCTTCGACATCATTTCAGCTTGATCGGCCGGCGGCAGGCTGGTGAGGCTGCCGCCCTGGCTGAGCCAGATTTTCTTCTGCTCATCGTAGAACTGGTACACGAAGGGGAAGATATCGTGCGTGACCTTTGCGGCGTCGTCGCGCACGATTTTTTGCAGATCAGGCGGCAAGCCGTCCACCCACTTCTTGCTCAGCACGGCGATCGAGCTGACGTAAGGCTGGCCAGTCTCGACCACATATTTCGCCGCGTCGACATAGTGCAGCGTCGTGTATTGCGTGACAGTCGTCAGCGTGCCGTCGATGGCGCCCTGCTGCAGCCCGGGCAACACGTCGGCGAGCGTCATCGCCACCGGCGAGCCGCCCATGCGCTTGATCAACTCGGTCTGGAATTGCGACGCCAGCACGCGGATCTTCAGGCCGCGGTAATCGGCGAGCCGGTGCACCGGCTTGCGTGTGTCGATCGAAGACGGCCCGATCGGGAATATGCCGGCGCCGATGAGGCCTTTGTCGGCGCCCAGTCCCAGGACCAAATCGCGGACCGCAGGATCTTCGATTGTATGCTGATATTGGTCGCGGCCGTCGAACAGGCCGGGCGCGCTCAACGCCTCATAGCGCTGGTCGATGCCGACCAGAAACTCCGGCGGCCCGACCCAGCCCTGGATGGCGCCGAATTGCGTGCCCTCGATTTGCCGGGGAATGGAGCCGAGTTGGCTCGCCGGAAAGAGCTGGCCCTTGATGCGGCCGCCGGAATCCTTCTCAACCGCCGCGGCGAAACGTTTCATCCATTCGGTTTGCGTATCGTTGATGGTCGCCGTGCTGAGCTTCATGATAATGGGGCTGCCCTGCGCGGCGGCCGGCGAGGCCGGCGCGGCAAGCAGCGAAAACATGGCGAGCGCAAAAGCTGCGCCGGCGCCGGCAGCTTGAGCCGACGCGCGTTTAATCTTTCTCATCAATTCGTCCCTCATTCCAGCTGTCAGGCTTGGTTTTTAGCCGGGTGATACTGCAGGAGCCCGTTCTGGCGATCAATGGCCAGCATGTCGCGCGGTTAACTCTCGCCACCACGCTTCGGCGGGCAGTTCGTGCGTCATTCGGGTGGGCCTTCCGGCAGGATTCGGGTGGGGCTCAGCGGTGGGCAAGACTATCTTTGTTGCACGCTTCGGGTGGGGCGCAAGGTTTTGATGCGCAAGATTTTGATGCAAGGTTCGAGCCGTGCAGCAACGCGTGGAAAAATACGATTGGACAGTGATCGGCACCGAGCTGAACGCATATGGCTGTGCGGTGCTGCCCAAACTGCTCGGCGCGCGCGCGTGCGCAGGCCTGGCCGCGCTCTATCCGCACGACGCGCATTTCCGCAGCCACGTCCACATGGCGCGCCATGGCTTTGGCAAGGGCGAATACAAATACTTCAAATATCCCCTGCCCGATCTGGTCGGCGAATTGCGCACGGCGCTCTACCAGCATGTGGCGCCGATCGCCAACGCCTGGAACGAGCGGATGAACAGCGAGACCCGATATCCGGCCAGGCACGCCGATTATCTGAAAATCTGCCACGCGGCCGGGCAGACGCGGCCGACGCCGCTGCTGCTGCAATATGTGCCCGGCGACTTTAACTGCCTGCATCAGGACCTCTACGGCGAACTCGCCTTCCCGCTGCAGGTGACGGTGCTTTTATCCACGCCGGGAGAGGATTTTACCGGCGGCGAATTCGTGCTGACCGAGCAGCGTCCGCGCATGCAAAGCCGCGCCGAAGTGGTGCCGCTGCAGCAAGGCGACGCGGTCTTGTTCGCCGTGCACAATCGCCCGGTGCAGGGCAGCAAAGGGAGCTACCGCGTCAATCTGCGCCACGGCGTCAGCCGGCTGCGTTCCGGCCGCCGCTACACGCTCGGCGTCATCTTTCACGACGCGAAGTAGGACCAAGCATCTCATCCTGAAGCGCCGGCGCCATTAGTGCGTGCACGCATGTCTTCGACGCGCCATGGCGGGCTTCGAAGGATGCAGGCCCCGGCGCCTCGGACAAAAGCCGACGGGTCGCGCCGGTTATCTGCGAGAGCCAGCTCACAGGACAAACCAACAAAGCTTCAAGGAACGACTATCGTCCGCGCCACCCGGAAGCCCGTGATGGGGCCGCGCTCACCCGCGGTATTCCAACAGCGGATCGCCGAGCCCAGCATGATTGCCGGATTGAGGAAGGAGCCGCCGCGAACGTGGCGCGGGCCTTCAGCGCCGCCTCGAGCCGATCCGCAAACGCCATGTCCTTGCGCGAATAGGAGATGAAGACCCTGGTCTTAGCGTCAGTCTTGCTATCGGTCTTCGTCTCGGCGCGCAGCGCTCCGACAATGTCTTGCACGAGC
>JASHVN010000165.1 GCA_030044555.1 Xanthobacteraceae bacterium
TCGACGAGATTGCGATCGACCGAGTTGAGGCCAAGCGTCGTATTCGCCAGTGCCGGGAAGAACGCCACGATCCAGGCGCAGACCAGGACCGCCGTCGGCTGTTGCAAATAGACCAACAGGAGCGGTGCGATGGCGATGACCGGCGTCACCTGCAGGATCACGGCATACGGATAAAGCGAATATTCGACCAGCCGCGATTGGTTGAACAGCACGGCCAGCCCGATGCCGCCGGCTGCAGCCAGCACGAAGCCTTCGACCGTCGTGGTCAGAGTCACAAGGAGCGCGTGGCCAAGGAGCGCCCGGTCGCCCACCAGCGTCTTCAAGACGAGTTCGGGGGCGGGCAGGATGTAGGGCTGTATCTGCCAAATCCGCACCGCCGCCTCCCAGAGGATGAGGCCGAGCGCGAGAAGAAGGACTGGCAGCGCGACGCGAAGCACATGCTCTCGGCGATCGCGGGCCGTTGCGCGCGAGGTCATGCGCCGCCTCCGGCTGCCATGGCCTGCGCCAATGCATCCGATGCGTGGCGGCAGAGAGCTGCGTATTCCGCCGAGGTGCGGAAATTGGCGCCGCGCGGATGCGGCGCATCGATGGCAAGCTCGGTGGCAATGCGTCCCGGCCGCGCCGTCATCACCGCGATGCGGCTCGAGAGGTAGACTGACTCGAACACCGAGTGGGTGACGAACACCACAGTGGTGCGCAGCGCCTGCCACATCTGCAAAAGATCATCGTTGAGCTTAAAGCGCGTGATTTCGTCGAGCGCGGCGAACGGCTCGTCCATGAGCAGGAGCCTGGGCTCGGTGACCAGAGCGCGCGCGATGGAAACGCGCATGCGCATGCCGCCGGACAATTCGCGCGGATAGGAGCGGGAAAAATTTTGCAGGCCCACGCGATCGAGCGCGGCCTCGACACGGTCGCGGGCCGCCTTGCCCGGGGCGCCCGCAAGCTTGAAAGGCAGCCGCACGTTGTTGAACACATTAGCCCACGGCATCAGCGTCGGCTCCTGAAAGACGAAGCCGATGCCGCCCGCGCTTTGGGTTCGCGCGCTATCGGTTGCCCATTCGACGGCGCCTTCGCTCGGCTCGCTCAAGCCGGCGATGATCCGCAAGGCGGTCGACTTGCCGCAGCCCGACGGGCCGAGCAGCGAGAGAAATTCACCCTCGCGCACGTCGAGGTCGAGCCCCTTGAGCGCCAACGTACCATTGGCGAACGTCTTGCCGACGCGGCGCAGCGCGACGAGCCCGGTTCCGGAAGGATGCGTCGGCGGCGGGATCGTCGCTCTCCTATTTGCCCGACCTATTTTGCCCAAGCCTATTTGCCCAAGCTTATCTGCTCATGCCGATCTCGCTGGTGAACGTCTTCCAGCGGACGACCTCGGCGGCATGATAGGCGGCGAACGCATTGGCATCCTGACCGGTCGGCTCAAAGCCGATGGCGCGGAAGCGCTGCTGCATCGCCGGCTCTTTGACCATGCCGGCGACCGCGTGGCCGAGCATCTGGCGGATATCTTCCGGCATAGTCGGCGGCCCATAGAGTCCGAGCCAGCCGGTGAGTTCGACGCCCGGGAAACCGGCCTCCTTGAAGGTCGGCAAATCGGGCAGCGTCGGCTGCCGGTAAGGACTCGTCACCGCCAGCCCTTTGATCGTATGCGCCTGGATCTGGCCCATGACGACGGGGAAGACTTCAACGATGCAATCGATCGACCCGCCCATCAGGCTGTTGAGCGCTTCGGGGCCGCCTTTGAAGGGGACGTGCAGCATGTTGATGCCGGCCTCCTTCATCAGCAATTGCGCCGCGGTGTAATCGAGCGCGCCGATGCCGGTCGAGCCGAAGGTAAGCTTGCCGGGATGCGCCTTGGCGTAGGCGACGAATTCCTTCACCGAATTCACCGGCATCGCATTGTTGACCACGAGCGCGGTGGCATATTCGGCGGCGTTGGCGATCGGCGCCAGATCGTGCAGCGGATCGAACGGCGGATGCGGGTCCATCACGATGTTGATCACGACGGAGCCGACCGTGCCCATCATCAGCGTGTAGCCGTCGGGCGCTGCCTGCATCAACGCGTGATAGCCGATCACGCCGTTGGCGCCTGGCTTGTTCTCGACGATAAACGGCTGCTTGAATTTCTCCTGTAGTCCTTGCGCGATCAGCCGGCCGGACAGATCGGCGATGCCGCCAGCGGGGAACGGCACGATCAAACGAACCGGGTGCGTCGGATAGGTCTCCGCGGCGGGCGCCGCGTTCGCGCAGATGACGGCAAACACGAGAGAGAGGAAGAAAACGCGCAAGGCAGAACGCTCCTTTTTGCTCCGGGATGATTTCAGACTGGCCGTATAGTCATTGCGAGGAGCGAAGCGACGAAGCAATCCAGTGATGCCTCGACGCAATTGCACCCCGCCCCTGGATTGCTTCGCTTTGCTCGCAATGACCATGGCCCCCTATTTGGGTCGCAGATTGAGCCCGACCTTCTTGTCGACGAATTGCAGCGTATAGGCCTTGCGGTAATCGATGCTGGGCTTGACCACGCCGGCGTGCACCATCTCGTCGAAGAAGCCTTTCATGCGCGCGTCGGTCATGGCGCCGACGCCGAGCGTCAAGGTGTCGCCGGAATCGACAATGCCGTATTGCTTCATCTTGGCGGCCGAATACGCCAGGAG
>JASHVN010000166.1 GCA_030044555.1 Xanthobacteraceae bacterium
GACATCGGGTTGGCGAAATGTCAGAACGGCCGATCGCCCTTGATCGTGACGCGCCGGCCTGAACGCGTTTGCGGGTAATAATCCCATAGCGCCATGTGCTGGACGCTGCGATTATCCCAAAACACGACCGAATGGGGCGTCCACCGGAAGCGGACCTGGAACTCCTCGCGCGTCGAGTGCTCGAACAAATAATTCAAGATCGCTCGGCCCTCGTCCTCGGGCAGATTGTCGATACGCGTGGTGAAATTGCGGTTGATGAACAAGGCTTTGCGCTGGCTGACCGGGTGGGTGCGAACGACCGGATGCGACGCTTGCGGAAAGCTCTTGTTGCGGTCGTCCCGCCCGACCAACGCGTTGTGCCGCCGGTAGACATGATCCCCTGAATGGGTAGCGGTGAGGCCTTCGAGGTAGTCCTTCACACGCGGCGACAGCGCGTCATAGGCGGCGAACTGACTGGCGAAGAGCGTATCTCCGCCGGCATTCGGAATAGTGTGTAGATAGAGGACGCTGCCGAGCGGCGGTTCTTCATCGCAGGAGACGTCGGAATGCCAATATTCGCCGTTGATGCGCTTCGAATTGGCATCGGCGTGGATCGGCAATATCTCGGGATGTCCCTCGGGACCCGGGGTATTGGGATGAATGTGCAACTCGCCGAAATAACGGCCGACCCGCTTATGGGCGTCCACGTCCAGGATCTGGTTGCGGAAGAACAGCACCTGATGCTCGACCAGCGCCTGGTGCAGTTCTTCGACCTGACGGTTGCTGAGCGGTTTCGCCAATTCGATGCCGTCGACATCGGCGCCGATCCGCGGCGTAACGGGTGTGACGCTGATCGTGTCATAGCTCATGGCGGTTTTTCCTCTTACTTAAGTCACGAAACAAGATCGAGAAACGGTCAGCGGAGTTTCTGCCTCCGCTCAACGGCTCATATGTATTTTCGGATCGCGAGCTCATAAAGCTGTGTCCGGACCTTATCGTTGGGATCGGGCCGCCGCATGAATTTCAGGAGCACGCCGGGATCGTTCTCGCTGCCAGCCGGCTTTGCCCGGTTCCAGCCAAGCGCGCGCCGATAGCTGCCGAGCACGCCCGAGGCGACGATCGCATCGGGCTTCACGGTAGGGTCCGGCTCGCCGCGCGGTGAGACGTAAAGAGCATCGACCGGACAATGCAGTTCGCACGACATACAGGTATGGCAGTCCTCCTGCCGCGCAATGATCGGGATGTCATCGGCCACGGCATCGAAGACATCGGTGGGGCAGACTACGACGCAACGGTCGCAGCCGATGCATCGGTCCTCAACGATGAGTTCGATCATGACGCCAACGCCTGTTCCGTGCGCGTGACCTGCCGGTGCCTAAGCCATACTTTGTCGAGCCCGCCGGTCATCAGGTGATAGGTCTGCGCCGGATCGAGATTGGGAAAGTCGCTGCGACGATGCAGCCCGCGGGTCTCGGTCCGCTCCAAGGCGCTGACATTGATCCAACGCGCGGTGGCGAGCATCGCGGCAGCTTCACGCACACGCAAAATTTCGCGCGCGAAGGTCCGGCTATCTTCGGTTGGGAGTGCTCCCAGTCCGTCGCGGACGTCAGCCCATTCACGATTGAAGCGCTCGATCGAGGCGGTGAGGTAGTTGCCAGTGCGCCAATAATTGCGATCGAACGGAATCATCTCCGACTGCACACTGGCGATGATGTCCTTCACGGTCACCTGGTCGCGGCGCTGTCGCACCGGCCGTAACGCCGCGCCGCCGAGAGAGATTACGTTGCGTGACTGCAATGGTCCGCGAAACGAGCGGGCAAACGCAACGGCTGAACGGCCGGCGAACGTGCCGGAAGCAAAGGCCCACGAAGCGGCCGGGCCGCCACCCGGTGGACCGGCGCCGGTCACGCGTTCGCGGCTCGCCAGATCTCCGGCCACGAAAAGGCCCGGCACGGTACTGGACAGGCTGTCGTCGATCGCCAGTCCTCCGGCGGCGCGGATGGTCCCTTCGAGCCTGAAATCGATCTGATAGCGCTCTTTGAACGGATCGATGCCAAGGCGCTCGAGGTGCACGAAAATATGGGCGTGCGACTTGCGCACCATGGCGCGTGTCTCGTCATCCTTTGTCTTGTTGAGATAGGCCCACGCGGCGCCAGTCTGCTCGATCGCCTGCACGGTTTGCCGCCCGCGCAAGATTTCCTTGCCGTCATTGTCGTAGAGCGTGCCATAATCCAGATGCGCGCCGCGGCTGAGCACACCATCGGCGGGCGCCGGCGCGTACTGGCTGCTGAATTCCATTCCGGAGAATTCGGCACCGGCTTCTGCGGCCATCAGATAACCATCGCCGGTATTGCCGCGCGCGCCGGCGATTTTCGACAGAAACGCGGTTCCCCCAGTTGCCAGGACGATTGCCGCTGCCTTGACTTCCCAATGCCCTCCGCTCTGGCGATTGACTCCCGCCGCACCGGCGACGACGTCGCCATCGGTCAAGAGTTCAAGCGCCGGGCTGTGGTCCAGAATGCGTACGGCGTATTTCTTGAGCTGCTCGCGCAGGAAGAACAGCATGTCGGGCCCGCGCAGGCGCCCGCGATACTCCTTGCCTTCCTCGTTCTTCGGCCATTTGTAGCCCCAACGCGCCATGGCATCGAGGTTGGCGTAGGCTTGATCGAACGTGCGCTCAATCCAAATCCTGTCGGCGAGATCGAAAGCCAGGGGCAACCGCGCGCTCACGGTGCCTTCGCGATGAATCGGATCGTCCGGCTTGATGTAATAGATGCCAGTATTGGCGGAACTGAGAGGTCCCGCAGTACCCACATACCCCTTCTCCGCGATGATCACCCGTGCGCCGTGCTGAGCGGCCGTCAGCGCCGCCCAGATGCCGGCGGGGCCGCCGCCGATGACGAGAACGTCTGCGGTCAAGCTTAAGTCCACGCCGCCGTCTCGCCTGCGTTCGTTGATTCTTGTCACATCCGCCATGATGCTTGTCCCCGCTCAGTTCCCCGCATTCAGGTTTTGCAGCACCGAATTGTCGATGAAGTTTTCGTAGGTCACGCTTGCAGGAATTTTGAAGAATTTCTGTGCGTTGACGTATTGGTCGCGTGACGTAACGAGGGTATCGCCGAAACTCAGCAGGATATCCTTCCAGGCAAGATCGGCGATCGCCGGATCGAGCGCATTGCCTTGGCTCTCTTGCTGCTCGTAATCGTAAAAAGCCGTCTTGGCCTTCTCCGGATCGTTCCGCGTGAGCCGGAAGGCCTGATCCAC
>JASHVN010000167.1 GCA_030044555.1 Xanthobacteraceae bacterium
TCCACGCCTTTCTCGACGATGTCGCGCACCCAGAACAGCGTCTCGACGTTCTGTTCGAGCGTCGGCCTGCCGAACAGGCCGACTTGCGCCACATAAGGGGGCCGATGGCGCGGCAGGCCGCGCTTGCCTTCGATTGACTCGATCATCGCGGATTCTTCGCCGCAGATATAAGCGCCGGCGCCGCGGCGCAGATGAATTCGGGTGTGCTTCGACAGGCCCGCTTTCTCGACCTTCGCGATCTCTTCAAGGAGGAGCAGGATCAGTTCAGGATACTCATCGCGGACGTAAAGATATGTATCGGCGGCTTCGACGATCCATGCCGCGATCAGCATGCCTTCGATGAAACGATGCGGATCGCGTTCAAGATAGTAGCGGTCCTTGAACGTGCCGGGCTCGCCTTCATCGCAATTGACCGCAAACAGGCGCGGCGCCGGTTCGGCGCGAACCAGCGACCACTTGCGTCCCGTCGGGAAACCGGCGCCGCCGAGACCGCGCAGTCCGGCATCGCTGACGAGCTTGATAAGGTCGTCACGCGTCCGCTTGCCGGCGATGCACGCCCGCAGCAATTCATAGCCGCCGCTCTTCAAATAAGCTGCAAACGGAGTGGGCGTCGGATAGGTGTGTGCGTGCGCCGGCTGCGCCGCTGCGGCAACAATTTTCGATTTGTCGGCGTTTGGCACCTGCACGTGGCCGACCGCACAGGCCGGCGCCCGATCGCACGCCCCCATGCAAGGCGCCCGCACGACTCTCACGCCGGCGCCAAATTGCTGCTGCAAATCCGCAAGCAGCCGCTCGGAGCCGGCGAGCGCGCAAGACAGCGAATCGCAGACGCGCACGGTCAATGCGGGCGGCGGCGTCTCGCGCTCCTTCACCACATCGAAATGTGCATAAAACGTCGCCACCTCGTAAACCTCGGTGAGCGCCAGCCGCATCTCCAAAGCGAGCGCGGCAAGATGGGCGGCCGAAAGGCAGCCGTAACGGTCCTGAATGAGATGCAGATGCTCGATGAGCAGATCGCGGCGCCGTTCGCGGTCGCCCAGAAGCTCTCGCACTTGGGCAAGCGCCTGCGGGTCAACCTGCCGCCCTTTCGGCGTGCGTGGCGGCTGGCGGCGGCCGGTTCGGGCGCGCGGGTCGGCTGCGGACGTCGGCGGCTCGGTCAGGCTCATGCGCTGTCTCTTTTCCAACTCCAACCAAGATCGGCCGCGTGCGACTTAGTAAAGCAGTTCGTGTTCATGGATTGATTATGGGTCGTAGTGCTCTATCGTCCGGCTGTGTTAAGATATGCATTTGAGGCCAAATTTGCCAATAAAAACGCCTACATCGCTGGACAGCTTGCCGTGATCGATAAACTTGAATTTCTGCTGGCGCTGGCACGGGAGCGCCACTTCGGCAGAGCCGCCGAAGCCTGCGGCGTAACCCAGCCGTCGCTGTCTGCCGGGATTAAACAGCTTGAGGAGAGCCTGGGCATTCTCCTTGTTAATCGCGGCTCGCGTTTCCACGACTTCACTGCCGAAGGCGAACGTGTGCTCGATTGGGCGCGGCGCATCGTCGGCGATACGCGCGCCATGCGCGAAGACGTCCACGCGCTCAAACACGGACTCACGGGACGGCTGTGCATCGCGGTGATCCCCATGGCACTTGCCGTGGTCGAGACGCTCACCACGCTCTACCGCGAGCGGCATCCTGAGGTTCAGTTTACGGTATTATCCGCCAACAGCGAGGAAATCTTCGGGCTTCTGGACAATCTCAAGATCGACGCGGGAGTGACCTATCTTGAGGAAGCACCGCATGGCCGCGTCACCGGCATACCGTTTTATCGCGAGCGCTTTTGCCTGGTCACAGCAGCCGACGCGCCCCTCGGCGCCCGCGACAAAGTAACCTGGGCGGAAGTCGCCCAAGTGCCGCTCTGCCTGCTGACGCCGGACACCCAGTCGCGCCGCATCATCGAGACTCTATTGCGTGCAGCCGGCGGCGAGCCGCGGCCTGATCTCGAATCGAATTCGATGATCGTGCTGTACTCCCATGTCCGCACCGGGCGATGGGCGACGATCATGCCGGCCACACTGGCTGCGACACTCGGTCTCACCGACATTCTGCGCGCGATTCCCATCGTCGGGCCCGAAGCAAGCCACACGATTGGCCTCGTTGTTCCAGTGCGCAAACCAATGAAGCCATTGACGGCAGCGCTGGTCGCCGAGAGCAAGCGGGCCGCACAGCGTCTGGCCGATTGCTAGATCACGGCGAATAGGGCTCGGCTTTTGTCAGCCCGCAAAAGCACGGCTCGGCGTCCATCTCCGGCGTTGGGCGCAAACTCTATTTCCCGCCCACGATCTAAATTTCCTATCAGACGATAGGCAACTCCTTATTGATTCAACAAAAGCCCATCCGCAGTCTGTACGGAAGCGGATTCCGGAAACTTGACGGCTGTGAAAGCCGCACCTCGGCGGTCCGCAAAAAACAAGAACCAATCGACGAGCGAGGGAGGACCGCACGATGAGTTTTTTTGATCGCAGCAACACAATTGCCGGACCGGGCTTCAACCGGTGGATGGTGCCACCGGCGGCCCTGTGCGTGCATTTGTGCATCGGCCAGGCCTACGCGTTCAGCGTGTTCAATTTGCCAATGACCAAGCTCATCGGCATTTCCAAATCCGCTCCCGGCGACTGGAATATCCCAGAACTGGGCTGGATCTTCTCGCTCGCCATCTTCTTCCTCGGTGTCTCCTCGGCGGTGTTCGGGCGCTGGGTCGAGGAAGGCGGCCCGCGCCGGGCGATGTTCACCGCCGCTCTGTGCTGGGCCGGCGGCTTCTTTCTGTCCGCTATCGGCGTCTATATTCACAATCTCTGGCTCATCTATCTCGGCTACGGCGTGCTCGGCGGCTGCGGCCTCGGCATCGGCTACATCTCGCCGGTATCCACCCTGATCCGCTGGTTTCCCGACCGGCCCGGCATGGCGACCGGAATGGCCATCATGGGCTTCGGCGGCGGCGCCTTCATCGCCTCGCCGCTCTCGGTCTGGCTGATGAGCAAATTCAACACGCCGACCCACATTGGTGTCGCCGAGACCTTCATTGTGCTCGGCATCGTCTATTTCATCTTCATGATCGTCGGTTCGATCATCGTGCGCGTGCCGGCGCCGGGCTGGAAGCCCGAGGGCTACACGCCGCCCGTCCAGGCGCGGAAGCTGATCACCACGAACGATGTCTATGTCTATGATGCGCTGAAGACCCCGCAATTCTGGCTGATCTGGTGGGTGCTGTGCCTCAACGTGACCGCCGGCATCGGCGTACTCGGCCAAGCCTCCGCGATGAGTCAGGAAATGTTCCCCGGCAAGGTCACCCCGGTCGCGGCGGCCGGCTTCGTCGGGCTGATGAGCCTCTTCAACATGGGCGGCCGTTTCTTCTGGGCATCAGCGTCCGACTATCTCGGCCGCAAGAACACCTATTTCGTGTTCATGGTGCTCGGCTTCGTCCTGTACTGCACCGTGCCCTATACGGGCTCGGTCGGCAGCGTCGTCGGCTTCGTGCTCTGCTTCCTCGTGATCATCAGCATGTATGGCGGCGGCTTCTCGACAGTGCCGGCCTATCTGAAAGACATGTTCGGCACGCGCTATGTCGGCGCCATTCACGGACTGCTTCTGACCGCATGGTCGATGGCCGGCATCTTTGGACCGGTGCTGGTGAACTACATCCGCCAGTACAACGTCACCCACGGCGTGCCGAAGGCCGATGCCTATAACGTCACCATGTACATCATGGCGGGACTTCTGGTGATCGGCTTCATCTGCAATCTGCTGGTGAAGGCGGTGGACCGGCGCTACCACATGCAACCCGATCGCGACGCCGTGACCGACGGCGCCGCTCCCATCACCGCCAGCGTGGCTCGCGCCTAGAGGAGACCGATCATGGCAGACTCACATCAGCAGCAAGGCACGACCACGTGGCACCTCGTTTTGGCCTGGGCCTTCGTCGGCATTCCGCTGACGCTCGGCGTGATCCAAACACTCATCAATTCGATGAAACTGTTCCAGTAGAATAATAAAAGATCATCGGAACAGGCGCCGCCTTCTTTACTCAAGAAGGCGGCGTTTTCTTTGCGCCGAACCAAAAAGCGCGGCGATCGATCAACTGGATTTTATTCCTAGCAATAAGCCCGCAGCCGTTCGGTTTAATTTGTCAATCGTCCCATAGACATCTTCTATTACCCATAAACCTGTGATTGACTTGGGCGCAGGCGCCGGCCTAGCCGGCGCCTGAATAAAAATGCGCATCAAGCGCAGCGCGTTGGGGGGCAACCAAGGGAGGACCGCACAATGAGTTTCCTCGATCGTGAGCGCACGGTA
>JASHVN010000168.1 GCA_030044555.1 Xanthobacteraceae bacterium
CTGCCCAAGCTTCTGCGACAGCCATTGCGCAATCAGGCGGCCGATAATGTCGGGCGAACCGCCGGCCGGGACGGTGACGACCAGGCGAACCGGACGCGTCGGATAGGTTTGTGCACGGACAATGCGCGGCAGCGCCGGCAGCGCGGCGGCGGCACTCGCCAGTTTGAGAAATCGGCGTCGGCGAAGCGTCATGACAATCTCCTTTTCATCCCGCGCTCAGACACGCGCGCTCACTCCATGTGGACGTTGGCGAATTTCACCACCTTGGCCCATTTGGCGGCTTCGTCAGCGATGAACTTGCCGAATTGAGCCGGCGTCATCGCCATCGGAACGACGCCGATATCGACGAAACGCTGCTTTGCCAGGGGATCGGTCTCGAAAGCGCCGATCTCTTTGTTGAGCTTGTCGATGATCGCCGGCGGCGTGCCCTTGGGCGCACCGAGTCCGAGCCAACCGCTCGCCTCGTATCCGGGCACGAACTCGCTCATTGTCGGCACGCCCGGCAGCGCATCGACGCGATCCGCAATGGTCACCGCCAGCGCGCGCAGCTTGCCGGCGCGCACATAGGCGATGACGCCGGGGATGGCGCCGAAATAAACCTGCACCTGGCCCGCGAGCAGATCGGGAAACAGGCTGGTCCGATATGGCACGTGCACGAGGCGCGTGCCGGTCATCATCTGAAACAGTTCGCCAAAGACGTGATTGGTGGCGCCTATGCCCGGGGACGCCATGTTGATCTTGCCGGGATTGGCCTTGGCGTAGGCGATGAATTCGGGAACGGTCTTGGCCGGCACCGACGGATTGACAACCATGGCGAATGGCGTGCGCCCAAGACTGGCGACCGGCGCAATGTCGGTGAGGAAATCGAAGTTCAAATGCCGGTAAAGCGTGACATTGATCGCGTTGCCTGCCGTAACCAGAAGCAGCGTATAGCCATCCGGCGCCGCGCGCGCGACCGCTTCCGTGGCGATGTTTGTCGCAGCGCCAGGCCGATTATCGACGACGAAATTCTGGCCGAGTCGCTCCGCCAACCATTGGGAAGCGAGACGAGCGACAATATCGGGTGCGGCGCCGGGCGGCAGACCGACGATCAGACGCGCTGGCCGAGCCGGATAGGTTTCGGCTTCTGCCATCAAGGGCAGCGCCGGCAACGCGGCAACACCGCCCGTCAACCGCAGAAACTGTCGGCGGTGAAGCTGCATCCTACTGCGCCTTGATGCCGGCGGCCTTGATCACCTTGCCCCACTTCTCAGCTTCGGCGGCGACAAATTTGCCGAACTCGGCGGGCGTCATCACCATCGGCTCGGAGCCGAGTTCGCTGAACCGCGCCTTGATTGCCGGATCGTCGAGCACGGCGTTGATGGCCTTGTTGAGCGTGTCGATGACGTCGGGCGGAGTTTTCGCCGGCGCGCCGACGCCGTCCCAAACCACCGCCACATAGCCCGGCAGGATTTCACCGACGGTTGGAATGTCCGGAAGCGTCTTCGAGCGAGTTGCATCGGTCACTGCCAGCGGCCGCAGCTTGCCCGCTTTGATGAAGGGCAGCGATTGCAGGATCGGCGTGAACGACGCCTGCACCTGGCCGCTGATCAGATCGGGCAGGTAATTGCTCCGATAGGGCACGTTGACGAGGTGAACGCCGGCCATGCTGTTGAAGAGTTCGCCAGCCACGTCGGTCGCGGCGCCGCTGCCGACCGAAGCAAAATTGATCTTGCCGGGATTGGCCTTGGCGTAGGCGATGAACTGCGGAAGCGTGTTGGCCGGGACCGAGGGATTGACCACCAGGACCAGAGGCAATCGCACCAGACCTGACACCGGCACAATATCGCGCGTGAAGTTAAAATCGAGATTGTCGTAAAGCGACATGTTGAGAACGTTGGTCATGGTCGCCGTAAGCAGCGTGTAGCCGTCAGGCGGAGCGTGAACGACCATTTCGGTGCCGACATTGGAGGCGCCGCCGGGCCGGTTATCGACGATAAATTGCTGTCCGAGGCGCTGCGACAGCGATTGGGTGACGAGGCGGGTGACGATGTCGGGGGCGATGCCGGCCGGATAGGGAACGACGACACGCACCGGCCGGGTCGGGAAGGATTGCGCGGCGGCGATCCGCGGCGACGCTGACAGTGCGGCGGCGGCCGCTGCCGTCAAGAGAAGTTGCCGACGTTTCAGATTCATCGTCTTTTTGCTCCATTCAAGCTTTACGGTTAGACCCTAATCCGCTTTCGCGCCCGAGAACTTGACCACCTTGTCCCATTTGGCGGTTTCGTCGGCGAGAAATTTGCCGAATTGTTGCGGCGTCATCGGCATGGTTTCTCCGCCCAAGCCTTTGATCTTCGCTTTGAGCTGCGGATCGGCAAGGCCGGCATTGATCGCGGCATTGAGCTTATTGACGATCTCCGCCGAGGTTCCCTTCGGCGCGCAGATGCCGTCCCAGGCCGTTGCCTCGAAGCCGGACAGAAATTCGCCGATGGTCGGCACATCCGGCAAGACGTCGGCGCGCCTTGTGCCGGTCACCGCCAGGGCCCGCAGCCTTCCTGCCCTGACGAAGCCGATGGCGGCCGGCACGGTGATGATGAAGGCCTGAACCCGGTTGGCGAGCAAATCGGTAAACGCGCCCGCCGGCCCGCGATACGGCACGTCGACCATTTTGACGCCGGCCATCAGATTGATCAGTTCGCCGGCCACATACATCGGCGTGCCGATGCCGGGCGAAGCCAGGTTGACCTTTCCGGGATGGGCCTTGGCGTAGGCGAGAAACTCCCGAAAGCTTTTAGCCGTGAACGACGGATTGACCAGCAGCACCATGGGCAGCTGGATCAATCCGGCGACCGGCACCATATCGCGCAAAAAGTCGAAATCGAGATTGTGGTAAAGTGAGGGGTTGATCGCATTCGCCGAAACCGCCGTGAGCAGCGTGTAGCCGTCCGGCGCCGCCTTGACCGCTGTTTCGGTCGCGATGTTGCCGGCAGCACCGGTCTTGTTTTCCACGACGAACGGTTGGCCCAAGCGCTGGCTCAGCCACTGGGCGATCAGACGCGAGATCAGATCGGGCGTGCCGCCGCCACCAAATCCTTCAATGATGCGAACCGGCCGCGCCGGATAGTCGAGTGCGAAGGCAGAGGGCGGAAAGGCCGCGGCCGCAACGGCGCCCGCCAGAGCCAAAAACTCCCGGCGCTGCGGTCTCATAATGTCCTCCCCGAGCGGCTCGCGCCTTGTCGCCGCCGATCATAGCAACAGCGACCCTTTCAGGTACACCGATGGGGTTCGGCGGGCGCACAGGCTTTGCTGCGGCAGAATGTCGGGGCCGGATGCTTATAAGGACGGCCGCGCGGGCCATTCAGATCGATCGCGGCTGCGCCCGGAATTCCTTGGCGCTCGCCATCGCCCAGGGGATCTCGTAGCGCTTGTCGCCCGAGCCCTTGAGCAGCTCTCCCGGTTCCAGCGGCGGGTAAAGCTCGGCGAAGCTCTTCACCTCATGCGGCGACACCCGCCGGGAAAAATGCGCCGGCGCCAATTCGGTCGGATGATCCAGTCCCGCCGCCGCCACCAACTCCGCCAGCGCCTCCACGGTGGCGCGATGAAAATTGAACACGCGCTCGGATTTGTCGGCAACCACGAGCGCGCGCTGGCGGGTGCGATCCTGCGTCGACACGCCGGTCGGACAGCGGTCGGTATGGCACGACTGCGATTGGATGCAGCCCAGCGCGAACATGAAGCCGCGCGCCGAATTGCACCAATCGGCGCCCAAAGCCATGACGCGCGCGATATCGAAGGCGCTGACGATCTTGCCACTGGCGCCGAGCTTGATGCGATCGCGCGCGTTGATGCCGATCAGCGCGTTGTGCACGAAGTTGAGGCCCTCGCGCAGCGGCATGCCGAGATGATCGGTGAATTCAAGCGGCGCCGCGCCGGTGCCGCCTTCCTTGCCGTCGACGACGATGAAATCGGGATAGATCTCGGTCTCCAACATGGCCTTGCACAGAGCCAGGAATTCCCATGGATGACCAATGCACAGCTTGAAACCGGCCGGCTTGCCGCCGGAGAGCTGCCGCATCGTGGCGATGAACTGCATCATCTCGATGGGCGTCGAGAATGCCGAATGCCGCGAGGGCGAGATGCAGTCGACGCCGATCGGCACACCGCGGGTCGCGGCGATTTCCGCGTTCACCTTGGCGCCCGGCAGCACCCCGCCATGGCCGGGCTTGGCGCCCTGGCTGAGCTTGAGCTCGACCATTTTGATCTGTTCGCTGCGCGCGTTGGCCTCGAATTTCTCGGCGCAGAAGGTGCCATCCGGGTTGCGGCAGGAAAAATATCCGGAACCGATTTCCCAGATGATGTCGCCGCCGTTCTCGCGATGATAGGAGCTGTAGCCGCCTTCGCCGGTATCGTGCGCGAAACTTCCCCTTTTGGCTCCGGTGTTGAGCGCGCGGATGGCGTTGGGCGACAGCGCGCCGAAGCTCATCGCCGAAATGTTGAAGACCGAAGCCGAATAGGGCTTGCCGCATTCCGGCCCGCCGATGGCGATGCGGAACGGCTCGTGCACCACGGCTTTGGGCGCGATCGAATGATGCAGCCATTCGTAGCCGCTGGCATAGACATCGTTCTGCGTGCCGAATGGCCGCTTGTCCAACGCCTGCTTGGCGCGCTGATAGACGATTGCGCGCTTGTCGCGGGAAAACGGGGTGCCGTCCTTTTCGCTTTCCAGAAAATACTGACGGATCTCCGGGCGAATTTCTTCCAGGATGAAACGGATATGCGCCGAGAGCGGATAATTGCGCAGCACCGCATGGCGGGTCTGAACGAGATCGATGGTGCCGATGATTGCCAAGCCGCCGAACAGAATGAGCGGGATTACGACGAATAAAGTCGTGTAACCCGCGAGCAATTCAATCAGCAGAATTGCAGTGATCAGCAAGACCGCCGTGTAGACAATAAAGCGCGGCTGTAACGGCAATAGCAGTGAACGCATCGAAGTCTCCCCTCCCCCCGAAATCCCGCTGCGCGAACCCGGCAGGCGGCCCGCGTTAGACCAATCATTATGAAACGAACTTGTCAGTTTGATGAGGACGGAAACTGCCGCCCTCGCCCAGGCTTGCCGCGGCTGTGCCACCGAGCCTAGCTAGTCCCGATTCGGATCCGCAGACCAATCCGGCGAATCAGTGCGGGCTCATGCGAACGGAGCCCGGTTGGCCGGGCACTTTGAAGCGTTTCCCGGTATCGGTGACCTGCGTCCCGTTCACACGCAGAATGGAAAAGTCCTTGTCCATATAGTTGCCGACATAGACGTAGCGGCCGTCGGGCGTGAAGCTGATGGCCTCCGGCAAGCCGCCGACCTCGATTTCATTCAGCCGGGTGACCTTCTTACCGTTTACCCGCAGCACTGTTACCTCGCCGTGCGGGTGGTAATACCAGTCCGTCTTCGCGTGATTCGAACCGGTGGCATCGGCTACGACGGCGAGGTTGCCCTTCGGGCTGAAAGCCAAGCCTTCCGGGCTGTCGGGAACGGTGATGTGATCGATGACGTGCACAGGCGACGTTAAGTCGATGACGCTGACAGTATCGACGTTGCCATCGGAGGTGCCGTTATTGCCGTTATCCGCCGTCAAGGCAATTGAACCGTTCGGCGCGACGACAATGTTGTAAGGAAACAATCCGGTCAGCAGATCGTGTTTAGTATAGGTAACTTTATCGCCGTCGACGTCGAGCAGAGCGACCTTGTTGGCTGCATCCTTTGTCGCCAGCGCATGCTTGCCGTCGGGCGTAAAGACAACGGCGGAGACCTCGTCGCCCATGTCGACGCTGCCGATGAGCTTCACATCGGTGCCATGGATCGACAGCACCGAGATGGATTTGCCGGCGCGGTTTGCAACCAGCGCCAGAGTGCCGGCTGGGTTGATCGAAAGGCCCGACGGCTGCTTGTCGCCCTCAATCGTATTGATCAGCTTGGCGGGGTTCGCCTTGAGGTCGATGACGTAAATTTTGTTGTCCGGAACTTGCTTATAGTGGTCGCCGTCTTTGACCACATTCATCGAGTCGGCGACGATCGCTACCGTATTGCTGGGGTCGATAGCCAAATTGACGGGCGGGCCGACGACGGAATTTTTCAGCGGAAGGTTGGCGACAATCTTGGGGCTAAGTGGATCGGCGACGTCGACGATCAACACCGAGTCGTTGCCGGGCGGCGATGCGACTCCTTTTCCATTTTCAAACGTGACTTTCTCGTCGTCACCGACGATCATGAACTGCGCCGCGCGGGCGGCGGTCACGCCGAGCGCGACACCGATAGCGGCGGCGAGCTTCAGCGTCGTGAACTGAAAGCGCATGAACTCCTCCCGGCTGATGAGGGTCTTGAGCCCTCTTCGGTCGATCCTTGCGCTTTAGCGGCACCACCGCAAGTAGGTTCGCGCCACGGCGTACGCGCGCCATAGCTCGCCAGCGGAAGGCACCCATGCGGCCGCGCGGATAGGCAAGAAACTTGCTTCGGGCAATATGAGAAAACAACGCAAATGCAAAGCGGGGTCGTCCAATGCACGTTGATCGTCGGCAGATGCTGCAACTGGCGGGCGTTGCGGCCACACTTCCCGCATGGGGAAGCATTGCCAGCGCGCAAACCTTCCCATCGCGGCCGGTGCACATCGTTCTTGGTTTTCCGCCGGGCGGTTCGTCCGACGTCATCGGCCGGATGCTGGCCGCTTCGCTCGCGGAGCGGCTGCGGCAGCCTTTCGTATTCGACAATCGGCCGGGAGCCGGAAGCAATATCGCGACCGAGTGGGTCGCCAAGTCCGCCCCCGACGGCTACACGCTGCTGTGGGCCACCTCGGCGAACGCCATCAACGCGACGCTTTACCACAACCTCAATTTCAATTTCGTCCACGACTTTGCATCGGTAGCGGGCGTCTTCGAGATTCCCAACGTCATGGAGGTCCATCCCTCGCTGCCGATCAAAAGCGTTCCCGAATTCATCGCCTACGCCAAAGCCAATCCCGGCAAGATCAACTTCGCCTCGGGCGGCATCGGATCGACCTCGCACATGGCCGGCGAGCTCTTCAAGTTCATGACCGGCGTCGACATCCGCCATGTGCCCTATCGCGGCTCGGCACCCGCGCTCATCGATCTGCTCGGCGGGCAGGTGCAGGCCATGTTCGATCTGATGCCGGCGTCGATCGGCTATATCAGAGCGGGCAAGCTGCGCGCGCTCGCCGTGACGACGGCGACAGCCTCACCGGCGTTACCTGATCTTCCCACGGTCGCGCAATTCGTGCCGGGCTTTGAGGTGAGCACCTGGAACGGGGTGAGCGCGCCCGCGGGCACGCCGAAGGACGTCGTCGATCAGCTCAACCAAGGGATCAATGCCGGCCTCGCCGATCCGGCGATCAAGGCGCGGCTCGCCAATCTCGGTGCGACGGAGATTTCCGGCTCGCCCGCCGATTTCGCCAAGCTGGTCGAAGTGGAAACGGAAAAGTGGGCCAAGGTGGTGAAGTTCGCCCACGTTCAGGCCGACTGAGAGCGGCGAAATTCGCTAAACTATTCCTTCGGCTCGGCATCGAGCCGCACCACCCAGCCTTCCAGGCCGGGTTTGGCCGCCGGATAACGCGCCAGCACCAGCGGATCGTGACCGGGCACGACGTGGTGCGGCGAACTGGCGAGCCTTTTCAGCGTCCGATAGCCTTCGACCACCTCTTCGACGTTGTGGGTGAGCGGAAAGACGCGGCCGGAATCCATGTGTGCGTAAAGGTGCGAGGCGTCGGCGGCGAGCACGACGTAACCGCGCCTGGTCTTCACCCGCACCGACTGCAAGCCCTTCGAATGACCGCCGATGTGATGCACGGTCACGCCGGGCACGATCTCGTCTTCGCCGTCGTGAAAGACCGCGCGCCCGGCAAAGACCTTGCGCACCATGGCGACGACATCCTCGACCTCGAACGGCAGCCGCAGCGCCTCGTGGCACATGCAGCGGCCGGTGGCATAGGCCATCTCGCGATCCTGCAAGTGATAACAGGCCTGCGGGAACAGATCGTAATTGCCGCAATGGTCGTAATGCAGGTGGCTGATGATGACGGTCTTGATCGCTTCAGGCCCGATACCCAGCGCGAGCAACCCCTCGCGCACCGGCTTGATCATTTCGCGGTCGCGCTTTTGCCCCATCGC
This sequence comes from Xanthobacteraceae bacterium, assembly GCA_030044555.1. Lineage (GTDB taxonomy): Bacteria > Pseudomonadota > Alphaproteobacteria > Rhizobiales > Xanthobacteraceae > BOG-931. Next base: position 8,149 of record JASHVN010000168.1, read on the forward strand.
TTCGTCGAAACCGGTATCGAGGACGATCGTGCCGGACGGCCCGACGATTGCCCAGACGAAAAAATCGAGCGGCTGCAGCACGTCGTGCGGATCACCACCGATGAAGTTCGCCGGCGAGCGCCGCTTATGGTGGCCGTAGCGGATGGCATACACTTCGTGGATGTTATCGCTCA
>JASHVN010000023.1 GCA_030044555.1 Xanthobacteraceae bacterium
GCGCCGATGGTGACCAGCGGATCGGCAGCGAGCTGGGCCAGTTCCTCCCAGCCCATGCACAATTCCTTGCAGAACGCTGCGATATCCACACCATAAACGGCGGCGAGGTTGCGGACCACGTCGCGCAACTCGGTTTCGGTCGGGCGCCCACGCAGCCACCAATACAGTTCGTCGTAGAGCGCACGCTTTTCAGCGACGCTCGCGCAATCGAAGGTGCATTCGCGGCCGTCGATCGTGAGCCCGACGCGGCTATTGCGGGCAATCACCGCTTCGAGCGCCAGCCACCACAACTCGCCGATACGATCGGGAAAGCTCGTCGCCACGTAAACGGCGAAGGGAACGCCCTCCTTCTTGAGGATCGGATAGGCGACCTGCAGCGTATCGCGATAGCCGTCGTCGAAAGTCAGGCACACGAAGCGGCGGGAAAAGTCGCGCTCGAGCAAGCGCCTTCGCATTTCGTCGAGGCTGACAAGATCGAGCCCCGAGCGGCGCAATTCCTCGACCACGCGGCGGAAAAACCGCGGTGTGATTTCGAGGAGCCGATTGGGTTGAAAACGGCCGCTGCGCGGCGAGCGGACATGGTGCAGCGTCAATATGGCGCCGACGCCGCCAACGAGCGGCTTGAGCCAATGGTGCGCGCCGCTGAAATAGAGCGCCTCCAGCCCGCCGCGGATGATCGTTGGTTTCAGCGCCGCCACAGCCAGCTCCTTCGCCGCAACTCCCTCCCCGTCACCCAACTATTCCAACAGCTGGTTGACAATTCTTTGTCACCGCCGGCCGGGGGCCAATGGAGCCGGGCGGCGCGCGGGGGGCGGCGGCGTTAAGCGGCCACCGCCTCGGCGGAGCCACGCTCGGCACGGCCGCCGGCCAGCACGATCACGCTCTCGAAATCGGCCGCCGACAGCCGCTCGCGTGCGGCTTCGGTCTCGGCATTCATCTGCGTATCCGCCAGCAACACTGCTTGCGGCGCGATCTCGCCGATCGCTTCCAAATCCACCCCCTCGGCCGCGCCGGAATCGACGACCACGTAATCGTAACTGCGCGCCAGCGCTTCGACACTCGGCGCCAGGCGCGGCGAGGACAACAGCGCGATGCGCTCGATCGGCGATTGCCCTGGCGAAATCACATGAACGGCCGACAGCCTGTCCTTGGCAATGGTGTCGCCGAACGAAGCCGCGCCTGCGGCCAATTCCGCCATTCCCTTCGCCGCCGGATCGCTGGACACAGCGCCGATTGCGGCGTTTCGCGACTCGATCCCCACCAGAACCACACGCGCATCTTTGGCGAGCGCCCGGGCGAGCTTGATGGCGGTCTCGCCGGTCTTCATCCCCGGCGCGGCGCCGAGGACGGCGATGCGACCGGCGCCGGTCCGATGCAGGCTTTGCGCGACATCGGCGATCGCGCCGTTTCGTGCCCCGGCCAAACGTTGCGGCTCAAAGGCGGATGCGGCAACGGCAACGGGCGCGCTCGGCGGCGCCGGGGCGACGTCAGGTACGGAAGGCGGAGCTGCAATCGCGCCGCCTCCAGGAACGCGCAGCAGCTCCCGGGTCAGCACAAAGCCGCAGCAGAGCATCAGCGTCGCAATCGTCGCAATCAGCACGCTCGGCAGCTTCTTCGGATAGGCCGGCACATTCGACGCCGTCCCGCGCGAAATCACCCTCGCGTCGGCCGGCGACGAGTCGAGGGTGTTGCGCGTGGTCGCTTCGCTATATTTGGCAAGGTAGGATTCCAGGAGATCACGTTTGGACTTGGCATCGCGCTCAAGCGCCGCCAGTTCCACGCCGCGCTCGTTCGCGGTCGCCGCCTGATTTTTCACCTGGTCGAAATTCGCCGTCAGCGAATCCACGCGGGCGCTGGCGATCCTGGCATCATTCTCGAACGAGCGGGCGATGCTTTCCGCCTCCGCCCTGATTTGCGTATCGAGATCGGCGATCTGCGCCTTGAGCTCCTTGATGCGCGGATGTTTGTCGCCAAGCGAGATCGACTGCTCGGCAAGCTGCGCCCGCAGCGTCACCCGCTGCTCCGACAGGCGGCGGATCAGTTCGGAATTGAGGATATCCGACGACTCGATCGGCTGGCCGGAATTGAGCATCTGGCGAATGATCTTGGCCTTGGCCTCGGCGTCGGCCTTTTGCGTCCGGACGGCGGCAAGCTGCGTGCTGAAATCGCCGAGCTGCTGCGCCGAGAGCGTCGTATTGTTGGGACCTTCGAGGAGATTGGAATTGGAGCGGAATGCCGCCACCTTGGCTTCGGCGTCGGCCACCTGCTTCTGCATGCTCTCGATCTCACCAGACAGCCATCGCGCGGCGATTCGCGCCTGTTCCTGCTTGGCTTGCCGCTGGCGGACCAGATATTCATCGGCGATCGCGTTCGTGACGGCCGCCGCAAGCTGCGGATCTTGCGATAGAAAGTCGATGACGATGACTCGCGACTTGTCCACCGCATACACGGTCAGCCGATCGTAATAGGACTCAAGGACGCGCTCCTCCGGCGTCATCTGCATCGGATCGCGAATGAGGCCGAGGCGGCCAAGCACGGCCTTGATCGGCGAAATCCCGTTTAGGGCCGGATCGAATTCAGGGCGCTTGTTCAGTTGCAGTTTGGCGATGACGGCGCGCGCGAGGTCGCGCGAGAGTACGAGCTGCACCTGGCTCGTCACCGTTTCTTCGTCGACCGAGTTGCCGTTGATGACGTCCCTGTCGGCGTCGGGGCGCAAAAAGACATTGCCGCGATCCTCGATAAGGACTCGCGACTCGGAGAGATATTTGGCTGGAATGAACTGGACGACGACGAGCGTGGCCAGCGCCACCAGCAGCGTGGGACCGAGGATCTTCCACTTGCTGCGCCAGAGCGCCGTGCCAAGCGCGGGAAAATCGAACTGCGAATCGACTAAAGACTCTTTACCCACGGGCCGTCCCGATTGCGACGCTGTACTCATATCGGCACTCCGAGGGCACAATCACTACACTCGCCGTCATCACAAACTATTAAGGTTGCCATCCGGTTAAGGGGGCCGCTTGATCGCTGCAGCATCGGTTCCGAGGCGGCGTCGCCGACCCCGCTTTTTCTCTCCGGGAACCGTGGCGAGGAAAGGTCAGGCGTGAGGCTTTTTTAACTCCCGCGCGTCTCAATCGGGCTTAACTGTTTGCACAAACCTTTAGGGATCTGCCTCATGCGCGAGTCTCCGGGCGAGTTGTTGCGGCCCGTTCCGTCGATGCTCGCGCCGCTGACCGGCGCGCGTGCCCCGGCGGCGCGCGCAGCCGCGAACGAGCCGCCTGCAAATGCCCTTGCGCCGCGCAGCCTGAAAATTCTCCATATCCTGCGCGCGCCGCTCGGCGGCCTGTTTCGCCACGTGCTTGACGTGGCGCAAGGTCAAGCCGAGCGCGGGCATAGCGTCGGCCTGATCGTCGACAGCCTGACCGGCGGCCCGCGCGCTGCTTCCGTGCTGGCCGAGCTGGCGCCACGGCTCGCGCTCGGCGTGGAGCGCGTCGCCATGACGCGTCAGCTGAGCATTCGCGACAGTACCGCAGTCCGTTTGGTCGCGCGGCGAATTGGCGCGCTCGGGCCCGACGTGCTCCATGGCCACGGCGCCAAGGGCGCGGCTTTGGTGCGGCTCGTGCCGCGCGCCAACGACGCGATTCGCGTCTATACGCCGCACGGCGGTTCGCTGGTCTACGGGCCGGGCACGCTCGCCGGCGGATTCTACCGCGCGCTGGAGCGCCTGCTCCGTTGGCGCACCGACCTCTTCCTGTTTGAAAGCGGCTATATCGCCGAGGAGTTTTGCAAAAAAATCGGAACGCCGCGCACGCTGGTGCGCGTCGTGCGCAACGGCGTCGGCGAAGCCGAGTTCGCTCCCGTCGCAACCCGCGCCGACGCTACCGATCTCGTCAGCGTCGGCGAACTGCGCGGCGTGAAGGGTTTCGATGTTCTGATCGAAGCTTTGGCCGCGCTCAAGCAATCAGGCCGGCGGGTGAGCGCGACCATTGCGGGCGACGGCCCAGACCGCGCGCAATTGCCGGAACTCGCGCAACGTCTCGGCATCGCCGATCAAGTGCGCTTTGTCGGGCACCAGCCTGCGCGTGATGCTTTTGCGATGGGGCGGATCCTCGTCGTGCCCTCGCGGGCCGAGTCCCTCCCCTATGTGGTGCTTGAAGCAGCGGCCGCCGGCATCCCGATTGTTGCGAGTCTGGTCGGCGGCATTCCCGAAATCTTCGGCGCGCAAAGCCATCGCCTCATTCCCGCCGGCAGCAGCAAGGCACTCGCCGACGCGATTGCGGCGGCGCTCGACGATCCCGAGGCATTGCGGCGGATCGCCCAGGCGGTGACGGCGCGAGTACGCGACGAATTCTCCGTCAATGCCATGGTGGAGGGCGGACTTGCCGCCTATCGCGAAGCGCTCACCCGCTAAAATCAAAGCTCATAAAGCCGCACTCGCTTCCCGCTGTTGCGATCGACGGTGGTGGGCGGCACACTTTACGGATTTTGATCTTGGTGTGGTGATTTGAAGTTCCTGTTGGCGTTTGCCGCCGGATCATGGAACTTCAAATCAAAAAACCGCCGAGTTCGCATAACTAATTTTTGAACTTTATTCACTATTTTGCCGGTCTGGCTCTGTGGGCCCTGTGGGCGCGCCCGGTCGCCGGCAAACGAGTATCGCGTAAACCATGTCCAGCCTCGAGCCCCGCATGATTTTCCAGTCGCCGGCGCCATCGGCAGCCGCGACCAAGCCGCGCTCCCAAGCGAGACCGGCAACTCCGCTCTCTCCGGCGGCACAAAAAATCGCGGCGCAACCCTTCGCGGCCGGCTATTCGCCCATCGTCCTTGCCGGCACGGTGCGGCTGATCGAGATGATGCTCGTCGTGCTGGTCGGGCTCGCCGTCTATGTCGGCTACGTGATGCCGAGGAATGAGTTCGCCTGGCACTACATCGCGGCGATCGCCGCCATTGCGCTCTTGGCCATGCTGGCCTTCCAGGTGGCCGATATTTACCAGGTTCAGGCGTTCCGCGGCCATGAAAAGCAATACATGCGGCTTGCCTCGGCCTGGTCGGTGGTTTTTCTCATCACCGTCGGCGCATCCTTTTTCGCCAAGGCGGGCGATCAGTTCTCGCGCGCCTGGCTCGGCGGCTTCTACGTCCTCGGCCTCATCACGCTTATCGCATTCCGCCGCGGGCTGTTCCTTCTGGTGCGGCGCTGGACCCGCGAAGGCCGCCTCGACCGCCGCACTGTCGTGGTCGGCGCCGACCGCAATGGCGAATTGCTCATCGGCTCGCTCGCCGCGCAACGCGATTCCGACGTGCGCGTGATCGGCGTGTTCGACGACCGCGGCGAGCAGCGCAGTCTGGCAAGCTGCCAGGGCGTGCAAAAACTCGGCACCGTCGACGATCTGGTCGAATTCGCCCGCAACACCCGCGTCGATCTCGTCATCTTCTCGCTGCCGATCTCCGCCGAATCCCGCATTCTGCAGATGCTGAGAAAGCTTTGGGTGCTGCCGGTCGATATCCGGCTCTCCGCGCATACCAACAAGCTGCGGTTCCGCCCGCGTTCCTATTCGTATATCGGCAGCGTGCCGGTCCTCGACATCTTCGACAAGCC